>NZ_JBHTSF010000059.1:0-52525 GCF_042795295.1 Streptomyces sp. NPDC056486 | reverse complement strand
CCTCATGGTGCGTCCCACCCGGCTTTCGCGTGTCCACGCGCACCTCGTTTTTCACGCGAATGAGCGGATGCGATGCGGCGAAGTGACATATGGCATAATGACAGGCAGCTGTCTGCTAGCGTCGGCTGCACATATAGCACTCCGCCTTATGTCAAACAACCAACAGCCACGACGACAGCGAGGAGCCACCATGCCGAGGGATGTCGACCCGAGCCTCAATCGCCGCAGGCTTCGCATTGCACTCCGCAAGGCCCGCGAGGCCGCGAAGCAGTCACAGGGCCAAGCCGCCCAGGCCCTCGACTGGTCACTGTCCAAGATCATGAGGATCGAGCAGGGAACGGTCAGCCTCTCCGTCACCGATCTGCGCGCTCTCCTCCAGCAGTACGGAGTGACGGATCCGGATCTCGGCGCGGAACTCGAAGAGGCCGCTCGCGGCTCCAAGGGCGCGAGCTGGTGGGCCCAGTACCACGACATCATCGGACCGCAGTTCAGTCAGTACGTGGGGTACGAGAGTGCCGCCGCGTCCATTCGCACGTACAACCCGATCATCGTGCCCGGCTTCCTGCAGACGGACGAGTACGCGATGGCGCTCCTCGCCCCGCGCGTGGCGACGGAGCGGGCGCGGCGGATCGTGGAACTGCGGACAGCGCGCCAAGAGCGCGCTCTGGAGGGCGAGGACCCGCCGTGGACGTTCTTCGTCATCGATGAGGCCGCGCTGCACCGGCAGATCGGCGGTCCGCGCGTGCTGCGCGCCCAGCTGCAGCGCCTCATTGACATGTCGGCACGCCCGAAGGTGTCCCTCCAGGTTCTGCCGTTCACAGCGGGCGCCCACTACTCCACCTTGAGCAGCTTCATCCTGCTCGGCTTCCTCGACGACGAGGACCTGCTTTACCTGGAGGCTCAGGGGAACCAGTCGATCCGTGACGATCACGAGCTGATCGTGCGTCACCAGGAGTGCTTCGAATCCCTGCGCGAGACCGCGTACAGCGGAGATAAAGCCATCGACCTGATCAACCGGGTCAGGGACGGCATTGACAGCAGCTGACCTTCCGGGCCCGAGGAGTCCGGCAGGAGCGAGGAGGCCTCAACATGCCAGCCGCGTTGCGAGAGTGGTGGCGGGGGATTCTCGCGGCCATCAGGCAGGCGCCGTGGCGGGGCGGTGGTACGGGTGGTGCGCAAGGTGCCGATGGGGCCTCCGTCGGCAGCAACGCCGGCGGGGCCGCCCATGTCACCGCCGACGCCGGCGCCGAGCAGCCGACATCCGTCGGCCCCTCCTACAACCAGCTCGTCCGCGAAGCGATGACCGACCAGGGCCGTACGAATCGGATGGACACGCTGGACCGCCATCGCACGGACGACAACGTGCGGATGTTCACGACCAGGATCGTCTACTGCACCGGCTGCATACTCGTTCTGGTGCTGACGCTCACCGGAGTGCTCGTCGTCCTGGCCGCCATCGGCATGACGGGGTTCCGGACGGTCGGCCCGGTGATCGCTGTCTTCTCGGCCCCCGTGATCGCGCTCAGCCGCCAGCTCGCCAGGCTGATCTCGCAGGCGGGGGCAACGCCCACGCTCAGCGACGACCGCCGTGCTGTGGTTCCCGCTCAGCGGCCCGAGCCCAAGGCTGACGATTCTGCCTGAACTCGGCGAAGCCCCACCACAGACCCACGGCCACCGCGGCCACCACGGCCGTGAGGACCCAGACAGCCAGCCGCGCCGCCGTCCCCTCGACCAACAGCGAGGCCGCCGCTCCGACCAGGGTGACGGCCGCACCGAGCAGCACACACCCCGCCACGGCCGCGACGACCCCCGATGCCTTCCGCTTCCCCCCGTGCACGCCGTTCACCAGCCGCCGCACATCGGCAAGATGATGCTCAGTCATCCCGTTCCCCCCTCCCTCTCACCCAGCTCCGACGAGAGCGTTCAGGAACGCTTGCCAGCGCTCGACGGAGAAGACGACGCCGGGTTCCGACGGGTTCTGCGAATCACGGACAATCACCGCTTTCCGCACGAAGGCAATTTCAACACACTCTCCGTCGGCCCCGCTGTAGCTGCTCCTGCGCCAGAACAATCCGGACGAGCTCTCATTGGACACGCCGACCTCCCCCTGCCCGAGAGCCGGCGTCCCTCGACGCGTGTCCGTCGCTCTTCGCCCACGCCGATGCACGATAGCGCCGTGATCTTGGAGGGCCGCCAGGTCCGCCGAGAACCGTCACACCACGTCACGACCGGACCCAATCACTCCTGGACCGCTCTCCGGTTGTCGTGTTCCAGTCTAGGAAAGTTACATTTCCAGGCCTAGGGAGAAACCGGCCCTATGTGGGCCTCGGCACACTCTCCCGCCCCAGGTCAACGGCAAGTTGACGGGCGTTCGTGGGCGTGGTGGACTGCCGGAGCCATTACGGCGGCAGAAGAGGAAGCCGGTGCGAATCCGGCGCGGTCCCGCCACTGTCATCGAGGAGACGACTCCTCGGAAGCCAGGAACTCTCGCCGCCGATCTCGTCGAATCAGGGCGCGGACACCCTGAGTGAGGACATATCGCCATGCGCGGCCGCTCGTTGCCGGTCTCTGTGCCCCTGCCTGTCCAGGCCGGGCCCCTCGCTCTCCTCCGCGTAACGGCCGGCTGAAGCCATGTGTGCCGATCGCGACTTCGCGTACGGCGCCGCCGTCGGCCTCCTCGGTGATCTGTTCCTCGGCGATCCTCGCCGCGGGCATCCGGTCGCCGCGTTCGGTCGGGCCGCGGGAGCCGTCGAGCGTGTGCTGTGGCGTGACCACCGCGGGTGGGGCGCCCTGCATGCCGTGGTGTGCGCCGGGGGTGCGGCAGGTGCCGCTGCCCTGGCCTCTTCCCTTGTACGTGAATCACGCGCCGCATCCGTCGCGCTGACCGCCGCCACCACCTGGGCCGTGGTCGGCGGGACCTCGCTGGGCCGCGAGGCGCGGGCCGTCGGCGGGGCGCTCGCCGCCGGGGACATCGAGGTGGCAAGGGAGCGGCTTCCGCATCTGTGCGGCCGTGATCCGCAGGCCCTCGACGCCGACGGCATCGCGCGGGCCGTGGTCGAGTCCGTCGCCGAGAACACGTCCGACGCGGTCGTCGGCGCCTTGGTGTGGGGGGCGCTCGGCGGGGTTCCCGGGCTCGTCGCCTTCCGGGCCGTGAACACGCTCGACGCCATGGTCGGGCACAAGTCCGTGAAGTACCGGCGGTACGGGTGGGCCTCCGCGCGGCTCGACGATGTTCTGGGGTGGCCCGGGGCCCGGCTCACCGCGGTGCTCGCCGCTGCCGCCGGGGATGCGCCACGAGGGGCCCTGCGGGCCTGGCGTACCGACGCCGCCAAGCATCCGAGCCCCAACGCGGGGCCGGTCGAGACCTCCTTCGCCGGGGCGTTGGGGGTAAGGCTCGGGGGGACCCTCTCGTACGGAGGCCGGGTCGAGCACCGGCCTGTCCTGAACGGGGACGGGCGGGACGTCGAAGTCGCCGACATCGAGCGGGCCGTGAAGCTTTCGCGACGGGTCGGGCTGCTTGCCCTGGGGGTCGCCGCAGTGGTGAGCACTATGCGGAAAGGCAGGGCCTGATGAGTGGTGGGCTGCTCGTGGCCGGGACCACGTCCGACGCGGGGAAGAGCGTGATCACTGCCGGGATCTGCCGGTGGCTGGCCCGCAAGGGGGTCTCCGTCGCGCCCTTCAAGGCGCAGAACATGTCCCTCAACTCCTTCGTCACGCGCGAGGGCGCCGAGATCGGGCGGGCCCAGGCCATGCAGGCGCAGGCCGCCCGGGTCGAGCCGAGCGCGCTGATGAACCCCGTGCTGCTCAAGCCGGGCAGTGACCGCAGCAGCCAGGTCGTCCTCATGGGAAAGCCCGTGGGCGAGATGAGTGCGCGCGGCTATCACGGTGGGCGCCAGGAACAGCTGCTCTCCACCGTCGTGGGATGTCTCGAAGAACTTCGGGGCAGCTATGACGCCGTGATCTGCGAAGGCGCGGGCAGTCCCGCCGAGATCAATCTGCGGCGTACGGACATCGTGAACATGGGGATCGCGCGGGCCGCCCGCTTCCCGGTCATCGTGGTCGGCGACATCGACCGCGGCGGCGTCTTCGCCTCCTTCTTCGGGACGACGGCGCTGCTCAGCGCCGAGGACCAGGAACTGGTCGCCGGGTATCTCGTCAACAAGTTCCGTGGCGACGTCTCGCTGCTCGAACCGGGGCTCGACATGCTTCATGAGCTCACCGGGCGGCGTACGTTCGGCGTGCTTCCCTTCCAGCACGGTCTCGGTATCGACGAGGAGGACGGGCTCCGGGTGTCCCTGCGGGGCGCCGTACGGGAGTCCGTCGTCGCTCCCCCGGTCGGTGAGGACGTGCTGCGGGTCGCCGTCTGTGCCGTGCCGCTGATGTCGAACTTCACGGACGTGGACGCCCTGGCCGCCGAACCCGGCGTCGTGGTGCGGTTCGTTGACCGCGCCGATGAACTCGTCGACGCCGATCTCGTGGTCGTACCGGGGACGCGCGGCACGGTCCGCGCCCTGCAGTGGCTGCGCGAGCGCGGTCTCGCGGACGCCATCGCGCGCCGCGCTGCCGAGGGGCGGCCCGTGCTCGGTATCTGCGGCGGCTTCCAGGTCCTCGGCGAGCACATCGAGGACGACGTCGAGTCACGGGCAGGAGCCGTGGACGGGCTCGGCCTGCTGCCCGTGCGCGTGCGGTTCGCACGCGAGAAGACCCTCGCACGGCCGGTCGGCGAGGCGCTCGGCGAACCCGTCGAGGGGTACGAGATCCATCACGGCGTCGCCGAAGTCCTCGGCGGAGAGCCCTTCCTGGACGGCTGCCGCGTGGGTGAAGTGTGGGGCACGCACTGGCACGGGTCGCTGGAGAGCGACGCGTTCCGGCGCCGCTTCCTGACCGAGGTCGCCCGCGCCGCCGGGCGCCGTTTCGTGCCGGCGCCCGACACCAGCTTCGGTGTTCTGCGCGAGGAGCAGCTCGACCTGCTCGGCGACCTGATCGAGCAGCATGCGGACACGGACGCGCTGCTCCGCCTGATCGAGACCGGCGCCCCGTCCGGCCTCCCCTTCATCGCACCCGGGGCGCCCCCACGACCGGCGGAGGGGGACGGGTGAGAGCCGCTGCTCCCTGGGCGAGAGCCGCCGCCCCCTGCCCCGCCCTGAACCACGTAATGGAGGCCTTGTGAGTACCCCCTATCCGTTCACCGCTCTCGTCGGACAGGACGACCTGCGGCTCGCCCTGCTGCTCAACGCCGTCTCGCCCGCCGTCGGCGGTGTGCTCGTGCGCGGAGAGAAGGGCACCGCCAAGTCCACCGCCGTGCGGGCCCTTTCGGCCTTGCTGCCGCAGGTGCCCGTCGTCGCCGGATGCCGCTTCTCCTGCGACCCGGCCGCCCCGGACCCCGCCTGCCCCGACGGTCCGCACGACGTCGGCGGGGCATCGGTGCGGGACGCGCGGATGGTCGAGCTGCCCGTCGGAGCCTCCGAGGACCGTCTTGTCGGGGCGCTCGACATCGAGCGGGCGCTCGCCGAGGGCGTGAAGGCCTTCGAGCCGGGTCTTCTCGCCGACGCCCATCGCGGCATCCTCTACGTCGACGAAGTCAACCTGCTGCACGACCACTTGGTCGACCTGCTGCTCGACGCCGCCGCCATGGGCGCTTCGTACGTCGAGCGCGAGGGCGTGTCGGTGCGGCATGCGGCGCGGTTCCTGCTCGTGGGCACCATGAACCCCGAAGAGGGCGAACTGCGCCCGCAGTTGCTCGACCGGTTCGGGCTCACCGTAGAGGTCGCCGCGTCGCGCGAGACCGATCAGCGGGTCGAGGTCGTGCGCCGACGGCTCGCGTACGACGACGACGCGGAGAACTTCGCCGCGCGGTGGCACGAGGACGAGTCCGCGCTGCGGGACCGGATCGTCGCGGCACGTGCGCTGCTCCCCCAAGTGCGGCTCGGAGACGGCGCGTTGCGGCAGATCGCCGCCACCTGCGCGGCCTTCGAGGTCGACGGGATGCGGGCCGACATCGTGATGGCGCGTACGGCGACGGCGCTTGCCGCCTGGGCCGGGCGCAGCGACGTACTCGCCGAGGATGTACGGCAGGCCGCTCTCCTCGCGCTTCCGCACCGGCGCCGTCGCAACCCCTTCGACGCGCCGGGCCTCGACGAGGACAAGCTCGACGACACGCTGGAGCAGAACGGCGACGACGACAACGGGGACGACGGGGGCGACGACCCCGAGCCCGACGGCGACGGCCCCGATGGCGGCGGGCAGCCGCCCCAGGAAGGACCCGACGCCCCCGAGGCGCCCGAAGCCCCGGCGCCCGACGCACATGACGCCCCCGCCGCCGACAACGAGAGCCAGCGCGAGAACGGGCAGGACGAAGACGCGTCCCCCGCGCAGGCTCCCGCCGCCGGTGGCGGTGAACAGCGGGCCGTGCAGGCCGCCGAGCCGTTCCGAACGAAGATGCTGAGCGTCCCCGGTCTCGGTGAGGGTGCCGCGGGCCGGCGCTCAAGGGCGCGGACCGAGCACGGCCGGACCACCGGCGCCCGGCGGCCCCGAGGGGCGCTCACCAAGCTGCACCTGGCGGCCACCGTGCAGGCGGCCGCCCCGCATCAGCGGGCACGCGGGCGCGCGGGCCGGGGGCTCGTCGTGCGGCGGGACGATCTGCGGCAGGCGACGCGGGAGGGGCGTGAGGGCAACCTCGTGCTCTTCGTCGTGGACGCCTCCGGATCCATGGCGGCGCGGCAGCGGATGAGTGCCGTGAAGGGAGCGGTGCTCTCACTGCTTCTCGACGCCTACCAGCGCCGGGACAAGGTCGGGCTCGTCACCTTCCGCGGGGCCGATGCCGAGGTGGCGTTGCCGCCGACCTCGTCCGTCGACGCTGCTGCCGCCCGCCTGGAGACGCTGCCCACGGGCGGGCGTACGCCGGTCGCGGCCGGGCTGCTCAAGGCGCACGACGTGCTGCGCGTGGAGCGCCTTCGCGACCCGGCACGGCGCCCCCTGGTCGTGGTCGTCACGGACGGCAGGGCCACGGGAGGCGTGGAGCCGGTGGCCCGGGCGGGGCGCGCCGCGCGTCTTTTCGCGGCCGCCAACATCGCCTCCGTGGTCGTCGACTGCGAGTCGGGGCACATCCGGCTCGGGCTCGCGGGGCAACTGGCGGGCGAGCTCGGCGGGACGGCCGTGACACTCGACGAGCTGCGGGCGGACTCCATCGCCGGGCTCGTCAAGGACGTACAGGGAACTCAGATGCAGATGAGGAGCGTGGCCTGATGCCGCAGGGACAGCCGAACGTGGTGCCGGACGACGGGCTCACCACGCGTCAGCGGCGCAACCGACCGCTGGTCATGGT
This sequence comes from Streptomyces sp. NPDC056486, assembly GCF_042795295.1. Lineage (NCBI taxonomy): Bacteria > Bacillati > Actinomycetota > Actinomycetes > Kitasatosporales > Streptomycetaceae > Streptomyces > Streptomyces sp. NPDC056486. The sequence continues at coordinate 45,201 of NZ_JBHTSF010000059.1, read as the reverse complement.
GCACACCGGGATCGGCAAGGGAAAGTCCACCGCGGCTTTCGGGATGGCGCTGCGAGCCTGGAATCAGGGGTGGCCCATCGGGGTCTTCCAGTTCGTGAAGTCGGCGAAGTGGAAGGTCGGCGAGGAGAACGCCCTGAAGGTGCTCGGCGCGAGCGAAGAGGGCGGGTCAGTCACCTGGAACAAGATGGGCGAGGGCTGGTCGTGGATCCAGCGGGAGCCCGCCGAGGGCGAGCCCAGCCACGAGGACAAGGCCCGCGAGGGGTGGGAGCAGGTCAAGCGTGACCTCGCCGCCGAGACGTACTCCCTGTACGTCCTCGATGAGTTCGCCTATCTCCTGCACTGGGGCTGGATCGACGTGGACGAGGTGATCGAGGTTCTCCGGGACCGTCCCGGGCACCAGCACGTCATCATCACCGGGCGCTACGCACCCGAGGCCCTGGTCGAGTTCGCCGATCTCGTCACCGACATGTCCAAGGTCAAGCACCCGATGGACGCGGGGCAGAAGGGCCAGAGGGGCATCGAGTGGTAGCTCGGCTCGTCGTCGCCGCGCCGTCTTCCGGAAGCGGGAAGACGACCGTGGCCACGGGGTTGATGGCCGCGTTCACGGCGGCAGGGCTCGCGGTGTCCCCGCACAAGGTGGGCCCCGACTACATCGACCCCGGGTATCACGCGCTGGCCACGGGGCGCCCCGGGCGGAATCTCGACGCGTACATGTGCGGCCCCCAGATGGTGGCGCCCTTGTTCAACCATGGGGCGCGCGGGGCCGATCTCGCCGTGGTCGAGGGTGTCATGGGGCTGTACGACGGGGCTTCCGGGCAGGGTGAGCTCGCCTCCACCGCGCATGTGTCGAAGCTGCTCCGTGCGCCGGTGGTCCTTGTCGTCGACGCGTCGTCGCAGTCCCGCTCCGTCGCCGCCCTTGTGCACGGGTTCGCGTCCTGGGACCCGGAGGTGCGGCTCGGGGGCGTGATCCTCAACAAGGTGGGGTCCGCGCGGCACGAGGAGCTGCTGCGGGACGCACTCGGCGAGTCCGGGGTGCCCGTGCTCGGCGCTCTTGGCCGGGTGCAGCAGGTTCGGGCACCCTCACGGCATCTGGGGCTCGTCCCGGTGGCCGAGCGGCAGGCCGAAGCCGTCGATTCGGTGGCCGCGCTGGCCTCCCGGGTGCGGGAGGGCTGCGATCTCGACGCGCTTCTCGCGCTGGCGCGCAGTGCGCCCGCGATGACCGGTGAGACGTGGGATCCGGGGCTGCCGCAAGGCGAAGGCCATGGCGGGGGCGAGAGCGAAAGCCAAGGCCGTCGCCCCGTGGTCGCCGTCGCGGGCGGGGCCGCGTTCACCTTCTCCTACGCCGAGCACACCGAGCTGCTCACCGCCGCGGGCGCCGACGTGGTCACCTTCGATCCGCTGCACGACGAGGAGCTTCCGCCCGGCACCGCGGGACTGATCATCGGGGGCGGTTTCCCCGAGGTGTACGCACCCGAGCTCTCCGCCAACGAGCCGCTGCGGAAAGTCGTCGCGGAGCTGGCGCTGAGCGGTGCGCCCGTCGCCGCCGAATGCGCCGGGTTGCTCTATCTGACCCGGGAGTTGGACGGAAAGCCGATGTGCGGTGTGCTCGACGCCCGCTCCCACATGTCCGAGCGGCTCACGCTCGGGTACCGCGAGGCCGTCGCCGTGTCCGAAAGCCCGCTCGCGGTGGTCGGGACCCGGATGCGCGGGCACGAGTTCCACCGCACCGTCGTCGAACCGGGCGCCGGGGCGGCTCCCGCCTGGGGGCTGCACTCCCCCGAACGGCGCGTCGAAGGCTTCGTACAACAGGGTGTGCACGCGAGTTATCTGCACACGCACTGGGCCGCCGAGCCGGGTATCGCACGTCGGTTCGTGGAGAGGTGCCGGGGATGAGCGGTACGCCGGTCGGGTCCGGGGGCGGCCGGAGCGGGAACCGGTGACCTCGATCCACGCCCCGGCCTCACTCCGCGATGCCCACCACCAGCCAGATGAACGCCGCCCCCGCCACCGTGCACAGCAGCGTCGAGCGCGCCGGATGCTCGTGGTGTGCCTCCGGCAGGATCTCCGCGGCGGCCAGATAGAGCAGCGCGCCGCCGAAGAAGCCGAGATATCCCCCGAGCAGTTGCTCCGGAATGGTGAACAGGAGCGTCGATGCGGCGCCCACCACCGGGGCCACCGCGTCCGCGAAGAGCATCGCGAGGGCCTTGCGGCGGGCGTTCCCGTACAGGCTGGTGAGCGTGTACGTGTTGAAGCCGTCCGCGAAGTCATGGGCGATGACCGCGAGCGCCACCGCCACGCCCATGCCGCCGCCCACCTGGAACGCGGCACCGATCGCGACACCGTCCATGACGCTGTGTCCGACCATCGCCCCGGCCGCCGTCAGGCCCACCTGCGGGACCCGGCCGTTCGTGTCCTCGCCCGCCCCGTGGGCGGCCTGGCGGCCCGCGAGGAGGTGTTCCACCAGGTGCGCGGTGAGGAAGCCCGCGACGAACAGGAGCAGCGCCGCCGGTACGCCGAAGACCGGACCGCCCGCGGCGTCCAGCGCCTCGGGCAGCAGGTCGAGGCCGACCACGCCGAGCATCAGGCCGCCCGCGAGCCCCAGGACGAGGTGGCGCCGGTCGGTGACCCGCTGGGCCGTCCAGCCGCCCACCAGGGTCATCACAAAGGCGCCGAGCGCCACGAACACCGCCATGCGCCCTTGCTAGCCGATTGACCCCCTGCCCCGCACATCCACATCCGGCCCGCCGCGTGGACACCGACCCGTTTCTGTCCCGTTTCCGTCTCGTACGAGAGGAGCCCCACCCATGGCCGACGGGCCGACCGACCTCGCGCGGACGGGGGCCATCGAACACACGAGGGAAGGCGCAGAGATGCTCGACCCGGTGACGGTGTCCCTCGAACAGGTGACAGCCCTCCATGAGCGGGCCTCCGTGGAGACTGGGGCCGTGTGCGGTGGCTCTCTCGTGGTGGGCGTCGGTGCGGGCAAGGGCGTGCCCGCCGAAGAAGTCCTCGGTCTCGTCGAGGACACCCTTCGGGACGCGGGACTCTCCCTCGCCCGCGTCGCCGCGTTGACGACCGTCGACGCGAAGGCCGAGGAGCCCGGCATCGTCGAGGCGGCGGCGCGGCTCCGGGTACCGCTCGTGACGTACGCGGCCGACGAGTTGGCCGGTGTCGACGTGCCGAACCCCTCCGGCGCGTCGCTCGCCGCCGTGGGGACGCCCTCCGTGGCGGAGGCCGCCGCGCTGTGCGGTGGCGGTGAACTTGTCGTGCCCAAGCGGAAGTCGGCGCCCCCAGGCCGTGCGCCCATGGTGACCTGTGCGATCGTGCGCCGCGGGCCCGCGATGAACGCGATGAGCGCGATGAAGACGCCGCGGGTGTCCGCACCTGATCCGAACGAAACAGGCAAAGCAATCAAGGAGTCCGAGTGACCACCCCGCCCGCACCGCTCCCCGCACTGCTCATCGCCGGACACGGCACCCGGGACGAGGCCGGGGCGGCCGCCTTCCGGGGCTTCGTGCGGGAACTCGCCCGCCGCAACCCCGAACTCCCGGTCGCCGGCGGCCTGCTCGGCCTTTCGGCGCCGTCGCCGCCGTCACCGCCGCCATTGGCCGACGCGGTCACCGACCTCGTGGACCGGGGCGTGAAACGTTTCGCGTCCGTACCGCTGACGCTGGTGCCGGACGAGCAAGCAGGAGGCGACATCCCCGCGGCGCTCACCCGTGAGAAGGAGCGCCACCCCGGCATCTCGTACGCCCACGGCCGCCCGCTCGGCCCGCACCCCTCGCTCCTGAACGTCCTCGGCCGCCGCCTGGACGAGGCTCTCGGCGGCCCGGCCCGCACTCCGCAGGACCGCGCGAACGTCATGGTGCTGCTCGTGGGGCGCGGTTCGACCGACCCGCAGGCCAACGCCGAGGTGCACAGGGCGGCCCGGCTGCTGTGGGAGGGGCGCGGTTACGCGGGTGTGGAGACGGCGTTCGTGTCGCTCGCGGCGCCGGACGTGCCGTCTGGGCTCGACCGCTGCGTACGTCTGGGAGCGAAGCGGATCGTCGTCCTGCCCTACTTCCTCTTCACCGGCACCCTGCCGGAGCGGGTCCTCCAGCAGACGGAAGGCTGGGCGGCGGCGCACCCGGAGACCGAGGTGCGCTCGGCGGATGTGATCGGCCCCGAGGAAGAGCTGCTCGACCTCGTCATGGAGCGCTACCGGGAGGCGGTCGGCGGCGATGACGCACATACCCGCTGAGTACGACGTCGAGTACGACGGCGGACCGGACCTGCGCCATCACGGGGATGCCGAGGTCCGCGGCGCCGCCGACCTCACCGACCTCGCGGTGAACGTCCGCGCGAACACCCCGCCCGCCTGGCTCAAGCGACACCTCGCCGCCTCGCTCGACGGCCTGGCCGCCTACCCGGACGGCCAAGTGGCACGGGCGGCGGTGGCGGCGCGGCACGGCGTGACGCCGGACCGGGTGCTGCTCACGTCGGGCGCGGCTGAGGCGTTCGTGCTCCTTGCGCGCGCCCTGAAGGTGCGTAAGCCCGTGGTGGTCCACCCGCAGTTCACCGAGCCGGAGGCGGCGCTGCGGGATGCGGGGCATGTGGTGGGGCGGGTGCTGCTGCGGGAGGAGGACGGGTTCCGCCTCTCGGGGGCGGCGGTCCCGCAGGACGCGGACCTGGTCGTCATCGGCAACCCGACGAACCCGACATCGGTCCTTCACCCGTCCGCCTCGATATCCGAACTCGCCCGCCCAGGGCGGTACTTGGTGGTGGATGAGGCGTTCATGGACGCGGTGCCGGGTGAGCGGGATGCGCTGGCCGGCCGTACGGACGTACCAGGGCTTGTGGTGCTGCGGAGCCTCACCAAGACATGGGGTCTTGCGGGGCTGCGGATCGGCTACGTCCTGTCCGATCCGGAGACGATCGCGACGCTGTCAGGAGCGCAGCCGCTCTGGCCGGTGTCCTCTCCCGCGCTCGCGGCGGCGGAGGCGTGCGTGGCGCCTGCGGCGCTGGCCGAGGCGTCTGACGCGGCGCTGCGGATCGCCGCCGATCGGGCCCATCTCCTGGACGGGCTCAGGGAGTTCGCGCCCCACGGGGTGCGAGCCGTCGAGCCCGCCGAGGGGCCCTTCATCCTGCTCCGGGCCCCCGAGGCCCCGGCCCTCCGTGAACGCCTGCGGGAGCGGGGGTTCGCGTTGCGGCGGGGGGATACGTTTCCGGGGCTCGGGGCCGAGTGGCTGCGGGTGGCGGTGCGTGACCCGGGGACGACGGATCGGTTGCTGGGGGCGGTGCGGGCGGTGCTGGGGAGCTGAGGACTTTCCCTTCCCCGACCCCGCCCCTTCCCACAGACCTGCTGGGCGCGGGGGCCCTGTGCCTTGTGCGTACCGTCATCACCGGCTCCGCCGAGTTCGTCCTCAATCGCCGGACGGGCTGATGGGGTTCAGCCCTTGCGCACCCGCCGAGCCATGATCACCGCGCCACCACCCGCGGCAAGCAGCATCACGCCGCCGCCCACCAGGTACGGCGTCGACGAGTTGCCCCCGGTCTCGGCGAGATTCGCTTCCTTCGGCTTCTCCGCCACCGGCTTCTCCCCCGTGCCCCCCTGCGGCTTCACCGGGGCCGAGGGCTCGGGCTTCGCGGCCGCCGCCGGTGCCTCGCACGACGCGCCCGCCAGCGTCACCGTCCCCTCGACCTCCGCGACGTTCAGCTTCAGGGGATTCACGGACACCTTCAGCTCAAGGGCTGAAGCAGCCGCCGTACGCGACGTCGTGTGCGTCTTCGACAGGTCGAGCCGCACCTCTCCGACGCCCGGTACCTCCACGTGGGTCGTGCCCCCCGCCGACAGCGTGACCTTCTTGCCGAGCACCGTCACGCCGCCCAGCAGGTTCGCCTCGGCGACAGGCCGCTTGCCCGCCGCGCAGACCGCTTTGGACGTCACCTGCTCGACCTCGATGAGGGACAGCAGCGGGAGGCCCGGCACATGCACCTTGGCCCGCGCGATGTTGCTGTAGCCCTGCGCCTTCCCGTCCTCGACGGTCGCCTTCGCGGTGGCGACGTCCGCCCGAAGGACGCTGAACGGCTGCCCGCCATTAACCCCGTCCAGGTCGGCGGTGAGCGTGGTCTTCTCGGCACTCGCCGGCGCCTGTACTTCGTTGAGCGCGACCTTGAGCGGGACGTTCAGGGTCTTGTTGAGCAGGGACACGTCGAGCCCGGTACGCAGCACGACGGCGTTGGCACGGCCCTTGTCGCCGCCCGTCGCCGAGGCGGGTCCCGCGGTGGCGAGCGCCGCGGGACCCGCGACGAGGACCGTGGCGGTGGCGATCACGCCGAGGCGGCGTGCGGGCAGGCGGAAGGTGTTGCTGTTCAAGGTGGTGGAACCCCCACAAGAGTTACGGAGCCGCCGGAAGCCTCGCGCTTCGCTGGATGGGGACATCGCATGAGCACGACACCGGCAACATCGACAGGGGGAATCTTTACGCACTGAGAGTGAATAGCCAGCGACCAAGCGTGAGTTCACTCCAAAGGGAGGTTTCCGTCCCTGCTTTCGAATCTTCCGGCACGTACGTTCCCCACAGTCACCCGAGCAACTCCCTGGCTCGAACACGGCGGTTGACGCGGCCGCCGTGGCCGAATCGTGTGCAACGAACCGAGGGCCCTACACGTAACGCTCCGTCAACATGAGTCAGCTGGAGGGGGCTTCGAGCTACCCCACCACCCTCCCGTTCAGCACCACCCTCCGCGGATTCCCCAGCACCCCCACGTCCTCCCGGGGATCGGCCCCGTACACCACCAGGTCCGCCGGTGCCCCCTCCACCAGGCCGGGGCGCCCCAGCCAGGACCTCGCCCCCCACGTCGTCGCCGACAGCGCGTCCACCGCCGGGATCCCGGCGTGCCTCAGTTCGGCCACCTCGGCCGCGACCAGGCCGTGGGCCAGCGAACCGCCCGCGTCCGTACCGGCATACACGGGCACCCCCGCGTCGTACGCGGCCCGTACCGTGTCGTAGCGCCGGTCGTACAGCCGCCGCATGTGCCGCGACCACTTGGGGAACTTCGATTCGCCGCCATCGGCCAGCTGCGGGAACGTCGCGATGTTCACCAGGGTCGGGACGATCGCCACGCCCCGTTCGGCGAAGAGCGGGATGGTGTCCTCGGTCAGGCCCGTGGCGTGCTCGATGCAGTCGATGCCCGCCCCCACCAGGTCGCGCAGAGAGTCCTCGGCGAAGCAGTGGGCCGTCACCCGCGCGCCCAGGCGGTGGGCCTCGGTGATCGCCGCCTCCACCTCGGGCCGTGGCCAGCACGCCGTCAGGTCGCCCGCGTCGCGGTCGATCCAGTCGCCGACCAGCTTGACCCAGCCGTCGCCGCGCCGGGCCTCCTGGGCGACGTACGCGACGAGGTCGGACGGCTCGATCTCGTGGGCGTAGTTGCGGATGTAGCGGCGCGTGCGCGCGATGTGGCGGCCCGCCCGGATGATCTTCGGGAGGTCCTCACGGTCGTCGATCCAGCGGGTGTCGGACGGGGAGCCCGCGTCGCGGATCAGGAGGGTGCCGATCTCGCGGTCGGTCAGCGCCTGCTTCTCCGCCACGTCCGCCTCCACCGGGCCATGTGTGTCCAGGCCCACGTGGCAGTGCGCGTCGACCAGGCCGGGGAGCGTCCAGCCCTGGAGGGTGACGTCGGGCGCCGCCGAAGGACGGTCGTACGTCACCCTGCCCCCGACCACCCACAATTCGTCCCGGACCTCGTCCGGGCCGACGAGCACCCGCCCCTTCACGTGCAGCACCGTGTGATCGCTCATGTACAGCAGCTTAGGAGCCGGTCGGTACGCTCGGTCCGGCAGCCCGAACGAACTCGTGAGCGAAGTGAGCAGCGAAGTGAGCAGCACCGTGACGACGCATCCATTCCTTGACCTGGCCCCCTTGAGTGCCCGGCACTTCGCCTCCATCGAGGAGCGCGTCGCCCGGCTGCTCTCCACCGCGCAGGACGTCGTGATCATGCAGGGCGAGGCGCTGCTTCCCCTTGAGGGCTGTATCCGGGGTGCGGCGCGACCCGGCACGACCGCGCTGAACGTCATCACAGGGCCTTACGGGCAGACCTTCGGCAACTGGCTGCGGGACTGCGGGGCGACCGTCGTCGATCTCGCCGTCCCCTTCCACACCGCCGTGACCGCCGAACAGGTCCGCGAGGCCCTCGCCGCGCATCCCGAGATCGACTTCGTCTCGCTCGTCCATGCCGAGGCCGCGACCGGCAACACCAACCCCGTCGCCGAGATCGGTGAGGTCGTCCGCGAGCACGGCGCCCTGTTCATGCTCGACGCCGTCGCCTCGGTGGCCGCCGAGCCGCTGCTTCCTGACGCGTGGGGCGTGGACCTGTGCGTGATCGGCGCCCAGAAGGCGATGGGCGGCCCCGCGGGCGTCTCGGCCGTCTCCGTGAGCGAGCGGGCCTGGACGCGGCTCGCCGCCAATCCGCAGGCGCCGCGCCACTCGTACCTCTCCCTCCTGGACTGGAAGGAGCGGTGGATCGACGGCGGGCGCAAGGCGTTGCTGCACGCCCCGGCCCAGCTGGAGATGCTCGCTCTCGAAGCGTGCGTGGAGCGCATCGAGGCGGAGGGTCTCGACGCGCTGACGGCACGGCACGCCACCGCCGCCGCGGCGACCCGCGCGGGCGCGATCGCGCTCGGCGGCGGCCTTGAGCCGTACGTCCTCCAGGCGCGGGACGCCGCTCCGGTCGCCACGACGTTGCGCGCCCCCGAGGGCGTCGACGCCTCGGTGCTCGTCGCCAAGGCGCTCGCCGCCGACCCGGTGCTTCCGCTGGTCGCCGGTGGCGGCGCGCTGGCCAAGGAGATGATCCGGGTGAACCACTACGGTCCTGACGCGACCCGTGGCGTCGTACACGCCTCGCTCGCCGCCCTTGGCGCCGCGATGGGCGAATCCGGGCTCGCGGTCGACCTCGAAGCGGCACGGCGTGCCGTGACGGCCGCCTGGCAGTAGGCGCGGCCACCGCGCACCCCCTGCCGCAAAGCTCACAGCGAACAGCCGGCGCCCCGGGTGGCAGGGGTGGCAGCCTCAGCACCATGACCACGCTCCCGGACGGCCGCCCTGTGCCCGACCCGACCGCCGGTGAGCCCGCGATGCTGATGGGCTGGCTGGATTTCCATCGCGAGACGCTCGTACTCAAGTGCTCCGGGCTCGATGACGCACAGACCCGTGTCGCGGCGGTCCGGTCCTCGTCGCTGACCCTGCTCGGCCTCGTGCAGCATCTGGCCGAGGTCGAGCGGAACTGGTTCCAGCGGGTACTCGCCGGGCGGGACGTCCCGCCGGTGTACGAAGACGCGTCCGGAGGCTTCGCCCTGGCCCCGGAGCGGACGTACGCCCAGGCCCTGGCCGTGTGGCGGCGCGAGGTGGCGGTGAGCCGGAAGCTCTGCGAGGGACGTTCGCTGGACGCCGTCGGGCGGCTGAGCGAGCGGGAGGCGGCCGTGATGGGCAGTGCCGAGGTCAGCCTGCGCTGGATCCTGGTCCACCTCGTCGAGGAGTACGCGCGGCACAACGGCCACGCCGATCTCCTCAGGGAGGGAATCGACGGGGTGACAGGGCCTTAAATGCTCTACGTAAATTCACGGACGCATTTTCACCGCTTCATTATCCACTTTATCAGCACAGCTTTCCGTATTCTTCTTCCCGCTTTTCCGGGACCTAAACACTAAGGTTTCGGCAACGCAGAGTCTCACAATTCGGACACGCTTCGAGGGAGTTACGGTTCTGTGACGTACTCCACATGACGTCCGTTATGCACCCTATGACCCCACCAAATCAGGCCATACTGCCGGGGATTCCTGCGGGCGCGCACCCCCGCGTGATAACACATAGGGCTCTGTTCCGTAACCCCTCTCGGCGATGCAATTAAAGAAATTGCTCGGTAAATTCAATCCGCATGACCGCTGCACAAGCCGATGTACCGACCGACCTGGAAGCGAATTCCCTGAAAATGCCCGAGGGGCTACGCCTCGACACCCCCGACGTCGCCGACGGCGCCGCAATCTGGCGGATCGCACGCGACTCGAAGGTGTTGGACCTCAACTCCTCGTACAGCTACCTGCTGTGGTGTCGCGACTTCGCGGCGACCTCCGTGGTGGCCCGGGACGCGAACGGTGAGCCCGCCGGGTTCATCACCGGCTACATCCGGCCCGAGCGGCCACGCACGCTGGTGGTCTGGCAGGTGGCCGTCGACCAGGCGCACCGAGGCCGTGGCCTCGCGGGTGCGCTCCTTGACGGGCTGACCTCGAAGGTCGCCGCCGACCGGGAGCTGGTCTCGGTCGAGACGACGATCACGCCGGACAACACGCCGTCCGAGCGGCTCTTCACCTCGTACGCACAGCGCCACGGCGCGTCGGTCGAGCGCACCGTGCTCTTCGACGCGGGGCTCTTCCCCGAAGAGGGGCACGAGCCCGAGGTCCTGTTCCTCATAGAGCCTGTCACCGAGTCCGGGAAAGCCGCGCAGAACAAGCCGGCCGAGCCGGTCGGCTGAGTTGCGCGCTTCCCCCCACGCACCACCTGTCACCCCCACCTCCCAAGTCTTTCCATCTCCCAGGAGATCTGCTGTGACCATCACCCAGCCCGACCTGAGCGTCTTCGAGACCCTGGAGTCGGAGGTGCGCAGCTACTGCCGCGGTTGGCCCACCATCTTCGACCGTGCGCAGGGCAGCCGCATGTTCGACGAGGACGGCCACTCGTACCTCGACTTCTTCGCCGGGGCCGGCTCGCTCAACTACGGCCACAACAACCCGGTCCTCAAACGCGCCCTGATCGACTACCTGGAGCGCGACAGCATCGTCCACGGTCTGGACATGTCGACGACCGCCAAGCGCGCGTTCCTCGAGTCGTTCCAGAACATCATCCTGCGCCCGCGTGACCTGCCGTACAAGGTCATGTTCCCGGGCCCGACAGGCACCAACGCCGTCGAGTCCGCGCTGAAGCTTGCCCGCAAGGTCAAGGGCCGCGAGTCGATCGTGTCGTTCACGAACGCCTTCCACGGCATGTCGCTCGGCTCGCTCGCGGTGACCGGCAACGCCTTCAAGCGCGCCGGCGCCGGCATCCCGCTGGTGCACGGCACGCCGATGCCCTTCGACCGCTACCTCGAGGGCAAGACCCCCGACTTCGTCTGGTTCGAGCGTCTGCTCGAGGACCAGGGTTCGGGCCTCAACCAGCCCGCCGCCGTCATCGTCGAGACGGTCCAGGGCGAGGGCGGCATCAACGTCGCCCGCGCCGAGTGGCTCCGCAAGCTCGCCGACGTGTGCGAGCGCTGGGACATGCTCCTGATCGTCGACGACATCCAGATGGGCTGCGGCCGCACCGGCGCGTTCTTCTCCTTCGAGGAGGCGGGCATCACGCCGGACATCGTGACGGTGTCCAAGTCCATCAGCGGCTACGGCCTGCCGATGGCGCTGACCCTGTTCAAGCCCGAGCTGGACATCTGGGAGCCGGGCGAGCACAACGGCACCTTCCGCGGCAACAACGCGGCGTTCGTCACGGCCGCCGCCGCCCTGGAGACCTACTGGTCCGACGGCCCGGCCATGGAGAAGCAGACCCGCGCCCGCGGCGAGCAGGTCGAGGAGGCGTTCAAGGCGATCGTCGACGAGAACCCGGGCGCCATCAAGGAGTACCGCGGCCGCGGCCTTGTCTGGGGCTTGGAGTTCATCGACAAGCCGCGCGCGAACGCCATCGCCAAGCGGGCCTTCGAGCTCGGCCTGCTCATCGAGACCTCCGGCCCCGAGGGCGAGGTCGTCAAGCTCCTTCCGGCGCTGACGATCACCGCCGACGAGCTGGACGAAGGGCTTCGCACGCTGGCCCGTGCAGTGCGCGAGACCGCCTAGAGCGGCCCCGCTCCGCGTCGTCACCCCCGTAAGAGAAAAGGAACTGATTCACCGTGATCGTCCGTTCGTTCAAGGACATTGAAGGCACCGACCGGCACGTCAAGTCCGCGTCGGGCACCTGGGAGAGCAAGCGCATCGTCCTCGCCAAGGAGCGGGTGGGCTTCTCGGTCCACGAGACCATCCTGTACGCGGGTACGGAGACGTCGATGTGGTACGCCAACCACATCGAGGCCGTCGTGTGCACCAAGGGCGAGGCCGAGCTGACCGACGACACGACCGGCAAGAAGTACACGATCACGCCGGGGACCATGTACCTGCTCGACGGGAACGAAAAGCACACGATGCGGATCAAGGAGGACTTCCACTGCATCTGTGTCTTCAACCCGCCCGTCACGGGTCGTGAGGACCACGACGAGAACGGCGTGTACCCGCTCCTGACGGAGCCCGAGCCCGCCTGAAAAACTGAAGTGCCGGAGCCGGGGCCGCTTTTGCCCCGGCTCCGCGCCGCAGGGCAGCAGCAACACGCCCCCTGAATCTCCCCCGCCGCCCTCTTCCTCTGGGCGGCGGGGGTGTACATCCCGGAAAGGGCCGTACGAGAGGAGAGGCAGGCAACACCATGACCACCGCACCCGAACGCACCGCCGATCTGTACCCCACACGAGGCGCCGAAGAGGTCCTCATCGAGCGCAAGGACCCCGTCGTGTGGTCCGAGCCGGGTACGCCGGGGCCCATCGTGGCCGACGAACTGGCGGGGTTCGAACGGGACGGATTCCTGGCGATCGACCAGCTCATCACCCCGGACGAGGTGAGCGTCTACCACGCCGAGCTCACGCGGTTGATCGATGACCCCACGATGCGGGCGGACGAGCGCTCCATCGTGGAGCCGCGTTCCCAGGAAATCCGGACAATCTTTGAGGTGCACAAGCTCAGCGAGCTGTTCGCGAAGCTCGCTGCTGACCCGAGGGTGGTGGGGCGGGCCCGGCAGATCCTGGGTTCCGACGTCTACGTCCACCAGTCCCGGATCAACGTCAAGCCTGGCTTCGGGGCCTCGGGGTTCTACTGGCACTCGGACTTCGAGACCTGGCACGCCGAGGACGGCCTCGCGAACATGCGGACTGTCTCGGTCTCGATCGCGCTCACCAAAAATCACGACACCAACGGCGGCCTCATGATCATGCCGGGGTCGCACAAGCGGTTCCTCGGCTGTGAAGGCGCGACGCCGAAGGACAACTACAAGCGGTCCCTGCAGATGCAGGACGCGGGCATTCCCTCGGACGGGACGCTCACGGATCTCGCCTCGGAGCACGGTATCCGGCTCTTCACCGGTGAGGCGGGTTCCGCGACCTGGTTCGACTGCAATGCCATGCACGGCTCGGGGGACAACATCACGCCGTTCCCGCGCAGCAACGTCTTCATCGTGTTCAACAGTGTGGAGAACACGGCGGTGGAGCCGTTCGCGGCGCCGATCCGGCGGCCGGATTACATTGGGGCTCGGGACTTCACTCCGGTGAAGTAAGCAGTCTCGTATGAGAGTTGGCCCGGCACCTTGGAGTGCCGGGCCAAGCTTGGTTGTGACGTCCGGGATGCCGCGACGTCCGGGACGCGGTTACAGCGCCGGGTAGTCCGTGTAACCCTTCTCCGTGCCGCCGAAGTACGTCGCCGTGTCAGGCGTGTTGTACGGGCCTTCGGCCTTGAGGCGGGCCGGCAGGTCGGGGTTGGCCAGGAACAGTGCGCCGTACGCGACGATGTCCGCGGTGCCGTCCTCGACGAGGGCGAGTGCGTCGGAGCCGGTGGGGCCCTCGGTGGCGGGGTTCAGGATGAAGGTTCCGTTGAAGCTCCCGCGCAGGGTGGTCACCAGGTCGCGGACCGGTCCCACCTCCATGACGTGCAGGTACGCCAGGTCGAGGGCGCTCAGCTCCTTCACCAGGGAGGTGTACGTCGCTTCGAGCCCGTCCTCGGGCTCGGAGACGCTGTTGAAGGGGTTGCCGGGCGAGAGGCGCAGGCCGGTGCGGGCGGCGCCGATCTCGGCGGAGACGGCCCTGGCGGTCTCGACCGCGAAGCGGATGCGGTTCTCCGGGGTTCCGCCCCACTCATCGGTGCGCCGGTTGGAGCCGGGCGCCAGGAACTGGTGGATCAAGTAGCCGTTGGCGCCGTGCAGTTCGACTCCGTCGAAGCCCGCGTCGATCGCGTTGCGGGCCGCGGTCACGAAGTCGTCGATGGTGGCGCGGATCTCGTCGCCGGTCAGTTCGCGGGGCGTGACGAAGTCCTTGGGGCCCTCGGCCGTGTACACCTGTCCCTCGGCCGCGACGGCCGAGGGGGCGACGTTCACCAGGCCGTCGGGGAACAGTATGGGGTGACCGATACGGCCCGCGTGCATGAGCTGGGCGAAGATCCGGCCACCTGCCGCGTGGACGGCGGACGTGACCTTGCGCCAGGACTCGACCTGCTCGTCGGAGTGCAGGCCGGGGGTGTCCGGGTAGCCCTGGCCGATGACCGAGGGCTGGATGCCCTCCGTGATGATCAGCCCGGCCGATGCGCGCTGGGCGTAGTACTCGACGGTGAGTTCCGTGGCGGTGGCACCCGCACCCGCGCGGCTCCGGGTCATCGGGGCCATGGCGATGCGGTTGCTGAGCGGCGTGCCGGAGAGGTCGATCGAGTCGAACGCGGTGGTCATCGGGTGCTCCCAGGGGAATACTGCTGCGGGATGCCGCAGGGGTAATTGGTCGGCCAATTAATTGAACCGAGCGCCACCCTAACTCATTCCTTGGTCGGCCAAGCTAATCTGGTGGAACCGGACCGCGACCACCACTGCCCCTCGCCACCACCGCCCCCACCACCGCCCTCAGGAGTACCGATGAAAGCCTCGGCCGAACCCGCCTGTACCGAGCTCCCCACCGCCAAGCGGCGGGGGCCTGTCAGTCACGTCATCAGCCGGGTGGCCCGGCTGCACCGGAACGCGGCGGGCAAGGTGCTGAGGAAGGTCGGGCTCTACCCCGGCCAGGAGTTCGTGATGATGTACCTGTGGGACTCGGGGCCCGCGCGGCAGTCGGACATCATCAAGGCGGTCGGCCTGGATCCTTCGACGGTCACGAAGATGCTGCAGCGCCTGGAGCAGGCCGGACACGTACAGCGCCGACCGGACCCGGACGACCGTCGCGGGGTCCTCGTGGAGGCCACGGAGACGAGCTGCGGGTTGCTGACGGACGTGGAGCTCGCGTGGGGCGACCTGGAGGACCAGACGCTCGCGGGCCTCGACGAGACCGACCGGGCGGAGCTGACACGGCTGCTCGGCCTGGTGGAGGCGAACCTGTGCACGGAGATGGCGGAGCCGACGGAGTGCGGTGAGGGTTAGAGCCAGGCCAGCGACGCCGCCCGGGCCATGACCTGGTCCGCGACGGACTCACTGCCCGAGATCCCCCTGGGGACCTCCGCGGGGTCGACCCGCCCGCCCATGAGCAGGCAGAAGTCCACCGGTCCGAGGACCAGCTCCGCGCTCACCGGCTCCGCCCCACTGCCCAGGACCCACGACACCTCGTCGCCCGCCTCCGCGACGGTCAGCGCGACGGCCGGCGCCTTGGGGCCGAGGGCCAGGTCCAGGATCCGTACGGCAAGCCGCACCAGCTGCCAGAGGTGAGGGGACAGGGGCGGCGGAACCGGCCTGTCCAGGGCCCTGCCGATGTCGTCCGTGTGCACCCACGCCTCGAAGGCCCTGACCAGGAAGTGGTCCGCGAGCGGAAGCCGGACGCCCATCAGCTCCGTGGCCCGCCCGGCCAGTTCCGGGTCGTACGCCTCGGGGGCGGAGAGCAGCGCGGTCGCCTGGTCCTGCCAGGACGCGATCGTCTCGGCCGGGGTACGGCCGCGCTCTCGGCGAAGGACCTCCTCCGTGCGCGACGCCCAGGCCGCACGCCACGGAGCCCCGTCCACGCCGTCCCACGGCCCGGGCGCCCGCAGGCCGAGGCGCACGGCCAGCGGCTCGTCGGCGGCCAGCAGGTGGGCGACCGTGTCGTGGACGTTCCAGCCGTGCACTACCGGAGTTCCCCAGGGGCCGTGCTCGTCCAACTCCCCGAGCAGCGCCCGGAGTCCGGACACGGCGGCGGCGTACGGCGCCGCGTGCGCAGCCGTACGGGGAACCGCAGGGCGGGTGCGCAGGGCCAGGGCGAGGCCCCGGTCGGCGGTGGGGGCGGGCCCTTCGGCGACGGGCGGCCCGTCCAGGTGCCGTACCACCGCCCGCAGCCGCGTCGCCTCCGCCGCGCACGGATCGCAGTCGGCCAGATGCGGGGCGACCGTCCGCTCGTCGCCCGGCATGAGCGCGCCGACGGCCCAGGCCCCGAGAAGTTCACGTACGGCTTCGTGATCCGTGGTCATCACGCGCCTCTTTCGCCTGGAGCGTCGGCAAGTGCCGCGTCGGGTGGGTCGGGTGGTTCGGTCAGGGCTTCCGCCAGCGAGCGCAGGGCCGTGCGTAATCGGGTCTTCGCCGTGCCCTCGGGGATGCCCAGTTCCACCGCGGCCTGGCGGTAGGTGCGGCCCGCGAAGTACGCCAGGTGCACCACCTGGCGCTGCGGGAGCGGGAGTCTCGCCAGCGCGGAGTGCAGGAGCAGGGAGCGTTCTCGTGCCATGACCACGTCTTCCGGGGGCGGATCCGGGGTGGGGATCGTGTGCAGGGTCGTGTCGTCGGCATGGGCCGCCTTGCGGTGGCGCTCCTCGCCGCGTACCCAGTCCACCGCCCGCCGATGCGCCAGCATGCTCAGCCAGGTGCGCAGGCTGCCCCGCCCCGCGTCGAACGCGTAGGGCCTCGACCAGAGATGGGCGAAGACCTCCTGGGCGACGTCCTCCGCCCCCGCGGGGCTGCGGGTGACGCGTCCCGCGATGCGGTGGACGAGGGTGCCGTACGTGTCGTAGACCTCGGCGAGGGCGGTCTCGTCGCCGTACACCAGGCGCTGGTGCAGGTCGGTGTCCCGACATGGCTGCTCAGCCACTGACATCGACACTGACACCACCGCCTCGTGAGGCCACCCCGTCCTGCATTCCTAGTGCCCCGCCGCCCGGCGCGCCAGGGTTCAGCCGGAGAGCACGTCAAGGATCCGGTCCACGTCCGCCTCCGTGTTGTACAGGTGGAACGAGGCCCTCAGGTGTCCCGCCCGCGCGGCCGTGATGATCCCGGCCCGCCTCAGCTCGGGCTCCCGCCCTGCGAGACCGGGGACGGAGACGATGGGGGACGCGCCGGGCACCGGCTCGTGGCCCAGGTCCGCGAGTCCCGCGCGGTAACGGGCCGCGAGGGCCGTGTCGTGGGCGTGCACCGCTTCGACTCCGGTCTCCTCCAGGTACGCCAGGGACTGCGCCGCGCCGTGGTACGCGAGGAAGGCGGGGGGCTCGTCGAAACGGCGGGCGTCGGGGGCCAGCTCCGAGAGCGGCCCGTAGGTGGAGTGCCAGCCGTCCGCCGCCGCCATCCAGCCCGCGTGCAGCGGGACGAGCGACTCCTGCGCCTCCTCGCTCACCGTCAGGAACGACGTGCCGCGCGGGCAGAGCAGCCACTTGAAGGCGCCGGTGACGGTGTAGTCGTACGGACTCGCGTCGAAGGGCAGCCAGCCCACGGCCTGCGTGGCGTCGTTGAGGATGCGGGCTCCGTGGGCGGCGGCGGCCTCACGCACCGCGGTGTCGTCGGCGAGACGGCCGTCGGCCGACTGCACGGCGGAGTACACGACGAGGGCCGTGGTGGGGCGGACCGAATCGGCGAGGTCCTCGAGGGGTACGTAGCGGATCTTGAGGTCGCCGCGCACCACGAAGGGGTTGATGATCGAGCTGAACTCCCCCTCGGGGAGCAGGACTTCGGAGCCAGGACGCTGCGCCGCGGCGATCAGTCCGCAGTGGACGGCGACCGAGCCGCCGTTGGCCACACGCGTGCTCGGCACGCCGACAAGGCGCGCGAAGGCCTCGCGGGCGGCGTTCACGATCCCGAAGTCACCCGAGCCGCCGCCCGCGCCCATGCCGTTCTCGGCCGCGAGGCGTTGGACGGCCTCGACCGCGCGGGCAGGCAGCAGCCCGCTTTTCGCCGTGTCCAGATATGTCGACGTGGGCGCGAACTCGGCGCCGTTGATGATCCCCATGGGAGCAACTCTCGCGCCCCTTCACTCCCACGTCCATTACGCATGCGGGGAGGCGACCGGTCGGCGGTGCCCCCGCGCCGCCGCGTCAGGCCTGCGGAACCGCGCAGCCGTCCGGGCCGCAGGCGTCACCGTCCGCGAGGGTGGTGAGCGGCGAGCGGCTGTCCCACGCCTGTTCGAGGGCCTGGGCGAAGACGTCGGCGGGCTGGGCGCCGGAAACGCCGTACTTGCGGTCGAGGACGAAGAACGGCACGCCGTTCGCGCCGAGTTCGGCGGCCTCACGCTCGTCGGCGCGTACGTCGTCGGCGTAGCGGGATGAGTCGGCGAGGACCGCGCGGGCGTCGTCCGCGTCGAGTCCGGCCGCGACCGCGAGCTCCACGAGCCGCTCGTCGTCGTCGAAGACGGACCGCTCGTCGGCGAAGTTGGCGCGGTAGAGGAGCCCGAGCAGCTCGTCCTGCCTGCCCTGCTCCTTGGCGAAGTGAAGGAGGCGGTGCATGTCGAAGGTGCTGCCGTGGTCGCGGCCCTCGGTGAGGTAGTCGAGACCTTCGGACGAGGCGTTCACGCCGAGGTTCCGCTCGGCCTCCTGGGCCTGCTCCTCGCTCATGCCGTACTTCTTCGCGAGCATCGGGATCACGAGCCCGCTGTCGCCCTTGACGCGCGAGGGGTCGAGCTCGAAGGAGCGGTGCACCACCTCGACGTCGTCGCGGTGCGGGAAAGCGGCGAGTGCCTTCTCGAAGCGGGCCTTGCCCACGTAGCACCAGGGGCAGGCGATGTCGCTCCAGATCTCGACGCGCATGTGTCCAGCTCTCTTCAAATCGAACGGTGACGGCAGTGCGGAGGATCCCTCCGGTCAGTTGAAGAACGTACGACCCGGTCCGGTCATTCCCCGGCTCCCTCAGCGCCTTCGGCCGGCACAGAAAGCCGCATCCGCAGGTGCGTGCCCGCACCCTCGCCCGGCTCCGCCGGCTGCCAGCCGTGGCGGGCGTAGAAGGCCTGGGCGCGCCGGTTCTCCCGGTGGACGTCCAGGGTGACCGTCCGGATGCCGTCGGCCCGCCACTCCTCCACGCACGCGGCGTGCAGGGCCGCGCCGACCCCCGCGCGCCAGTGGTCGGGGTCGACGTGGAACTGGAAGAGCGCCACGGTGTCCGCCGCCTCGCCCTCGGGCGTACGGAAGGAGGCGAGACCCACGATCCGGCCCTCGCGGACCGCGCACAGCACATGCCCTTCACGGCGCTCGACGGCCTCCCGCCACATCGCTGTCGCGTCGACGACCTTCTCCGGAAGACCTTCGGGGTAGTACGTGGCGCGGGCACGGGCGTGCAGGGCCGCGAGGGCCGGGGCGTCTGCGGTGAGTGCGGTGCGTATGACGGTCGGCATCACGGTCCGCATCGTCGTCGGGAATGCTGAGTGGATCACGCTGCGACAGACGTGTTCCGGGAGCCTTGGGTTCCGAGGCGGCTGAACTGGGCGCGGTAGGCGCTCGGCGTGAGCCCGGTGCGGCGCACCAGATGGCCGCGGAGCGAGTCCGCGGTGCCGAGTCCACAGGCCTGCGCCACCTGGTCCATGGAGAGCGACGTCGTCTCAAGGAGCTCCTTGGCCCGCTCGATGCGCTGGTGGAGGAGCCACTGCAGCGGGCTCACCCCGCTCTCGGCGTGGAAGCGCCGGGTGAGGGTGCGCACGCTGACGCCCGCCTGCCGGGCGAGGTCGGTGAGCGTGAGCGGTTCGTCGAGGTGGCGCATGGCCCAGCCCCGGGTGTCGGCGCAGGCGTTGCCGCGCTCGGGAGGGAGCGGGGTCTGGGTGAACTGGGTCTGGCCGCCGGGCCGTACGGGGGCGACGAGCGTGGCTCTGGCCACCTGGTTGGCGACGGCCGCACCGTAGTCGGTGCGGATGATGTGCAGGCACAGGTCGATCCCGGCGGCGTACCCGGAGGACGTCATGACCTGCCCGTCCTCCACGTAGAGGACGTCTCCCTTGAGGTCGAGCGCCGGATAGCGGCTGCGCAGCTCCTCGGCGAGCTCCCAGTACGTGGTCGCGCTGCGCCCGTCGAGGAGTCCCGCCTCCGCGAGCACGAAGGCGCCGCTGCAGATGGAGGCGATACGCCGGCCCGCGTCGGCGGCCTCGCGGACGGCGGCGACGGTCAGCGGGTCGGGTTCGTAGCGATGCCCGGTGCCCGCGACCAGGAGGGTGTCGGCCTCGCGCACGGCATCCAGCCCTTGCTCCACGTGGAGGCTGAGCCCGCCGGTGGTGGCGACGGCGCCGGGCTGCGGGGTGCAGACGACCACCTCGTAGCCGGGCACGCCCGCCAACTCGACCTTCCCGAAGAGCAGCTCGGGGATCGCGAGGTTGAACATCGACACAGGTGAGGGCGCGATGACGGCGACGCGGTGGGGCCGGTTCGGCTGGTACGGCCGGTGGGCGGACTTCGGGCGGGGCATGGCCAGAACCTCCGGAGGTATGGCATTCAGGCCACTACTGTAGCCGCGCCGCCGTCAGCAGACTCATGGACATGGCAACGAACTCCCTCACCGAGGGCTCCCGCACGGCGGGGCACGACCTGCCGGAACCGGCACCCGTTCCGGCACCCGGCAAGCGCCGCACCTCCCCCGGCCTCACGCTCACCGCCGCCATGCTCGGCTTCGCCCTGATCACGCTCGACGCCTCCGTGGTGAACGTGGCGCTGCCCGCGATCGGCGACTCCCTGGGCGGCGGCATGTCCGGGCTCCAGTGGGTCGTGGACGCCTACACCCTCGCCTTCGCCGCTTTGATGCTCTCGACCGGCTCGCTCTCCGACCGGATCGGCGCGACCCGGGCGTACGGAATCGGCATCACGGTGTTCACCACCGCCTCGGTGGCGTGCGGCCTCGCTCCGTCGCTGCCCGTGCTGATCGGCGCGCGAGTCGTCCAGGGCGTGGCGGCCGCCGTGGTCCTGCCCGCCTCGCTCTCCCTCGTGCGCCAGGCCTACTCGGACGCGGCCAAGCGGGCCCGCGCCGTGGCGATGTGGGCGGCGGGCGGTTCGGTGGCGGTGGCGCTCGGCCCGGTCGCGGGCGGTGCGCTGACCACTGCGTGGGGCTGGAGCGGCATCTTCTTCATCAATGTCCCGCTGGGCGCGGTGGCACTGGTCCTGCTCCTTCGGGCGCCGCGCTCGGAGCGGCGGCCCGCGCCGCTGGACGTGCCGGGCCAGCTGCTCGCCGTCCTGACGCTGACGGCCTTGACCTTCGCCGTCATCGAGGGCGGTACGACGGGTCTTGTCGCACTGGTCGTCGCGGTGGCGGCGGCGCTGATGTTCCTGCGGACGGAGACACGGCAGCCGCATCCGGTGGTGCCGTTGACCCTCTTCCGTGACCGGACGGTCGCGATCACCGTCGCGGCCGGGGCCGCGTGCAGTGTCGCCTTCTACGGTCTCGTCTTCGTCTTCAGCCTCTTCTTCCAGGAGGTGCAGGGGCGTTCGGCGCTGTGGGCCGGTCTCATGTTCCTGCCGATGACCGGGCTCATCGCGGTGACGAACGTCTTCGCCGGGAAGCTGGCGGCGCGGGTGGGGCCGCGCGTTCCGATGCTGGCGGGTCAGTCGCTCGCCGTCGTGGGGCTCATCGCCCTGCTGTTCGCCGACGCGTCGACGCCCGCGCTCGGCCTGGCGTTCCTCATGGTGCCGCTGGCCCTGGGATGCGCCCTGACGATTCCGCCGCTCACCGCGGCGATGATGGAGGCGGTGCCCGCCGACCGGGCGGGTCTTGCCGCGGGAGTCCTCAACTCGGCCCGGCAGGTGGCCGGGGGCCTGGGGATCGCGGCCTTCGGGGGCCTGGTGGCCGGGGACTTCATCTCTGGGATGCGGGTGAGTCTGCTGATCTCGGCGGGGCTGCTGGCGGCTTCTGGGGTGGCGACGTTGGGGTTGCGGCGCGGGCGTTGACCTCTCCTCGGGCCTCTCGCCCGTTCCTCGCATGCCGTCCATCTGCCTCACGACCAGGGGCACTTGCCGCACGCACCGCACGCGAACCGAGGAGAGCCAGAGCGGTTGGCGGCCATAGCGGGAATTCGAGGCGGACGCGTTCCCGACACTCCGCGTCACCAATCAGATCAAGTCGTTATACACCTGAAATAGGGTCATCTCATGTTGCATATGCCCTTTGTGGTGTGTCTATGGTGATCCCCGTGCCCGGCTGCTCCTGACCACGCCACCTGTCGGAGCAGCCACGAGAAGTTCCTCCGGTCGGCACGTATCAAGGACTGATCCCCATGCGAGTCCGCAGCACCCCGCAGCATCCGGAGAAGTTGCTCTACTTCAGCGGTGTCGCCCTGATGGGCTTCTTCAGCTTCCTGGCGTTCGGCTGGCTGTTCGCCGTTCTCACGGCCTTCCTTCTGAGCGCCGGGCTCCTCGTCGTCATCGCCGCCCGGCGGGGCGTCCGCGCCCTGCGCGCGGGTGGACGCGGAGCGTGGCCGATGCTCGCCCTGGCGACCGCACCGGTGTCCCTCCTGGGACTGCTCGTCTCCTACTGTGTCGGCGCCTTCTCCGGGGCCCTGCGTGTGGAGAAGTCCTGCCGGGTCCGGCAGGAGCCCTACGACGCCGCCTACCAGGCACAGCACGCGGCAGAAACAGATCGCTGGTTCCCGCTGCACAACAAGTGCAACGCCGGTTTCGACGTCGTCCCCGGCTGGGTGAACCCCGCCGTCGTGATCTTCACCGTGCTTCTGGCGGCCGCTGTCGGCACGGTCGCCGTCGCCGCGGTGACACATCTCAGAACGATCAGAACAAAGAGAAACACATGACTCGCGGCTTCTCGCTGCGTCGCTTTATGACCGCAAGATCCGGCGGTGGGACTCCGGTCCGAACAGCGAGGGTGCGGGAGCGACCGACGCTTTCGCTCCCGCGACGTACTAGGACCCGTCCCTGAGGCCCCGGGGCCAGTTGGGGCGGAACTCGATCCCCTCGTACGTCACCACGCACCCCTCCCCCACCGGCGACTGCGCCATGAAGCCGACCAGTGCGGCTCCCGCCGTTTTCTCCTCGCCGAGGGAGAAGATCCGGACGAACGTCCACCGCTCCCCGTCGAGCGACGCGTGGAACGCGAACGCCGAACCCGTGCGGCTGATCCGGAGCCAGACGCTGCTGCCGTCCACCACGAACGCGTTCGAGTCGTCGGAGCGGCCGCGGGTGACGACCGTGCAGACCGTCGCCTCGTCCGGTGACCGCTCCAGGCAGAGCTTCGCCCACTCCCGGTCGCCGACGTGGAGGTACAGCACGCCCGCGTCGAACGCCGCCGCGAAACCGACCGTCACCCGCGCGATCAGCTGGAAGTCCCCCTCGGGCGCGCCGAGAAGACGAGGCGCGTCCGATGCGGGGTCCAGGGCCTCGCCCGTCGGCGGCACGAAGCGGTCCTGCCGGGCGCTCGCCCAGCCGGTGAGCACCCCGTCCTCGTACGACCAGTTGCCGTCGGGGCCGTACGAGCGCAGGGAGAAGGGCAGTTGGGGGATGTCGACGTCCATGGGCGTCAGTGTTCCAGGCGCCCGTCGTAGCGACGCGGCAGCCCCAGCGGATTGTCGTCCCGCAGCTCGGCCGGGAGCAGCGCTTCGGGCGTGTTCTGGTACGCCACAGGACGCAGCCAGCGCTCGATCGCCGTACCGCCCACGGAGGTGGAGGTGGACGTCGTCGCGGGGTAAGGACCGCCGTGGTGCTGCGCGGGCGCCACCGCGACCCCGGTCGGCCACCCGTTGACCAGCACGCGCCCGGCAAGCGGCGTGAGCTCGGCGAGCAGCGCCGTGCCGCCTCCCTCGCCCGCGGCCTCCTCGGCGGACAGCTGCACCGTCGCCGTGAGGTTGCCGGGAAGCCGGGTGAGTACGGAGGTGATCTCCGCCTCGTCCTCGTAGCGTGCGACGACCGTCACCGGGCCGAAGCACTCCTCCAGGAGCAGATCGTGCTCGCCCTCGGTGGCGAGCTTCGCCGCGGGAACCGTCAGGAAGCCCGCGCTCACCGTGTGCTCGCCGCCCGCGCCCGGCGTCACCGGCGCGTCCACGTCCGGCAGCGCGCCGCGCTCCCGCACGCCCGCCACGAAGTTGTCCCGCATCCGGTGGTCGAGGAGCACCCCGGCCTCGGTGTCGCTGACCGCCTCCGTCAGGGACTTGACGAACCGGTCGCCGCCCGCTCCCGTCGGCGCGAAGACCAGGCCCGGCTTGACGCAGAACTGGCCGACGCCCAGCGTCATCGAGCCCGCGAGACCCGCTCCGATCTCCTCCGCGCGCTCGACCGCCGCGGCCTCGGTCACGACGACCGGGTTGAGGGAGCCGAGCTCGCCGTGGAAGGGGATCGGCACGGGGCGGGCCGCCGCCGCGTCGAAGAGGGCTCGGCCGCCGCGGATCGATCCGGTGAAGCCCGCTCCGGAGACGAACGGGTGCCTGACGAGCTCGACTCCCGCGTCGAAGCCGTGCACGAGGCCGATGACGCCCTCGGGGATGTCGTGCCGGGCCGCGGCCCGGCGCAGCGTCGCCGCCACAAGTTCGGAGGTCGCCGGGTGGTCCGGGTGCGCCTTGACGACCACGGGGCAGCCCGCGGCGAGCGCGCTCGCGGTGTCGCCGCCGGGCACGGAGAAGGCGAACGGGAAGTTGGAGGCGGAGTAGACGGCCACCACGCCCAGCGGGATCTTGTAGCGCCGCAGGTCCGGGATGGGCGGGGTCGCGCTGCTGTCGGGGTGGTCGATGACGACGCCGAGGAAGCCTCCCTCGTCGACCACGTCGGCGAAGGCCCGCAGCTGGTAGCAGGTGCGGGCGAGCTCGCCCGTGAGCCGGACGGGACCGAGCGCGGTCTCCGCGTCCGCGGCCTCCACCAGGTGGTCCTTGGCCCCGTCGAGCAGTTCGGCCGCGGAGCGCAGGAAGGCGGCGCGTACGGCGCGGTCGGCGAGGGCGTCCTTGGCGGCCAGTGCGGAACGTACCGCCTGATCCACCTCTTGGACCGAGGCTTCGACAGCGACCTGCTCGCGCTGCTTCCCGGTTCGGGGGTCGACACTCCAGACTGGTGCTGATGCCACCGCGGGGTCCCTCCAAGGGTGATGCCACAGATGTGCTGCCACCCACCTGGGCTGTTCGATATGCTGAACGCTGTCTCCGGTGATGAATAGCGGAGACTTCGGAGACTATTTCTCGTCGAACTAAGGGGTCAAGGGCGATGTCGGCTGGCGAGACTGGCGGGGCACAGGTCAAGTCCGCGGTGCGGACCGTGGAGTTGCTCGAATACTTCGCGGGGCGCCCCGGAATGCACTCCTTGGCCGCCGTCCAGGAAGCCGTCGGGTACCCCAAGTCCAGCCTCTACATGCTCCTTCGTACGCTGGTGGAGCTCGGCTGGGTGGAGACGGACGCGACGGGCACGCGGTACGGGATCGGGGTGCGGGCCCTGCTCGTCGGCACCTCGTACATCGACGGCGACGAGGTGGTCGCGGCGGCGCGTCCGACGCTCGACCGCCTCTCGGACGACACCACGGAGACGATCCACCTGGCGCGCCTCGACGGCACGAACGTCGTCTACCTCGCCACGCGTCAGTCGCAGCACTACCTGCGCCCCTTCACGCGGGTGGGCCGCCGCCTGCCGGCGCACTCGACGTCCCTGGGCAAGGCGCTGCTCGCCACCCACACCGACGAGCAGGTCCGCAAGATGCTCCCGGAGACGCTGCCCGCGCTGACCGAGCACACGATCACCGACCGCGAGAAGCTGATCGACGAGCTGCGCACGGTCCGCGAGCAGGGCATCGCCGTGGACCGCGAGGAGAACACTCTCGGCCTGCGCTGCTTCGGCGTCGCGATCCCGTACCGCACGCCCGCGCGTGACGCGATCAGCTGCTCCGTGCCGGTGGCACGCCTTACGCCCGCGCACGAACAGATGGTGAAGGACGCCCTGTTCGACGCGCGTGACCGGTTGACACTGGCGACTCGTAGGCTCTGACCATGGTCAGTATGGATGTCATTCTGCGCCCGGTCCACGACAGCGATCTCCCGGTCTTCTACCGGCAGATGAACGATCCCGAGTCGAACCACGTCGCCGCGTTCACCTCGCCGAAGGCGGCGGACTGGACGCTCTTCGAGGCCCACTGGAAGAAGCTGAGGGCGTCGGACGACGTCGTCCGTACGGTCCTCGCCGACGGCGACGTCGTGGGCAGCGCGGCGGTGTACGGGGAGCCGGGGGAGCGCGAGGTCACGTACTGGATCGATCGGGCGTACTGGGGCCGTGGGCTCGGCACGGCGGCTTTGCGGGCGTTGCTTGCCGAGGTGCCCGAGCGGCCGCTTTACGCTCGGGCGGCGGCGGACAACGCGGGGTCCCTGCGGGTGCTCGAGAAGTGTGGGTTCCTGGTTACCGCCGCTGCGCGGGGCTTTGCGCATGCGCGGGGCGAGGAGATTGATGAGGCGGTGTTGGTGCTGGCGTAGGGACGGGGTTCTTTTCCCCGATCCCGCCCCTACCCGAATCCCCCGGCTTCGCCGGCTCGTGCGTACCGTCGTCACCGGCTGCGCCGAGTTCGTCCTCAAACGCCGGACGGGCTGATTCTCCCCCGCACGGCGGACCAGGATCATCGCCACGCAGGACGTGTCCCGCACCCCGGCCCGGGAGCATGGGGGCATGAGCCAGATCATCGGGGCGGTCGTCCCACGGCCCCTGACCGCCTTGACGGCCCTGTTCGGGCGGCGGGCGCGGCGGCGGTGGATCCATCTGATCCTCGGCGGCGCGCTCGCCATGCCGTACGTCTTCGTGGGCTCCGTCGCCGTCGGTCCGCTGCTCGGCGAGGACAACGTCTTCGGCTCGCTCACCTCCCAACTCGGCGCGTTCGTCGTGGGGTTGCCCCTCGCAGCCGTCACCGCCCTCTTCCCGCTCACACGGCCGATGTCGGTGGCCGCCGTGCGTGCGCTGTGCGATGTGCCGGGCGACACGCTCGCCGACGGGCCCGCACGGTCCCGGCAGGCACGCGGGCGCACCGTCGCGTGGTTCACGCTGCACCTCGGGTTCGGCGGGATCATCAGCGGCATGTCCCTCGCGCTGCCGCCGTTCGCGGCGGTGCTCATCGCGCTTCCGTTCGTCGCCGCGCTGCGAGGCAGCCGGGCCGGGATGCCCGAAGTGCTCGACGAGGGGTGGGCGTTGGCGCTCTCCCCCGTCGCCGGGATCCTCTCCCTCCTCGCGCTCGCGGGGTGCGCGGCGGCGGCCGGGGGCCTGCTCGCGCGCTGGGCGCCTCGACTGCTCGGGCCCTCGCCCGCCGACCGGCTCGCGGCGGCCGAACAGCGCGCCGCCGACCTCGCCGTACGCAACCGGCTCGCGCGGGAGCTGCACGACTCGGTGGGCCACGCCCTGAGCGCGGTCACGCTCCAGGCGAGCGCCGCCCGCAGAGTCCTCGACAGCGACCCGGAGTTCGTCCGCGATGCCCTTGCCGCCATCGAGGAGACGACCCGGCGCACGGTGGGCGAACTCGACGCGGTTCTTGGAGTGTTGAGGGAAGGAGGCAGCGACCGGGCGAGTCCGACCGCGCCCGCCCCCACCCTCTCCGCCGACCTCGACAGGCTCCTCAAGCACACCCGCGCGGGCGGCCTGCCGGTGAAGGCCACGGTCGAGTTCGGCCGCGAAGGCCCGGACGCCCTGCCGCCGATGGTGTCCCGCGAGGCCTACCGCATCGTCCAGGAGAGCCTGAGCAACGCGCTCCGGCACGCGGGCCCCGCCGCCCCGGTGACCCTCCGGATCGCCCTGGACGGCACCGACCTGGAGATCATCGCGGAGAACCCGCTGCCCCACGACACCTCCGCGTCCTCCGCGCCCCCCTCGCCCCCCGCGCCCCGCCCCGGCGGCGGCCACGGCCTGCGCGGCATCACCGACCGGGCCAGGCTCCTCGGCGGCACGGTCCTTGCGGGCCCCGCCGACGGGGTGTGGCGAGTGAACGTACGACTCCCTCTGAAGGGCCCCGCATGACTCCCCCCATCCGCATCGTGCTCGCCGACGACGAGCGCATGGTGCGCACCGCCCTGCGCGTGATCCTGTCCGCCGAGCCCGACCTGGAGGTCGTCGGCGAGGCGGCGAGCGGCGCCGATGCGGTGTCCGTCGTACGCGAGCTGAAGCCCGACGTGGTGCTCATGGACGTACGCATGCCGGAGATCGACGGCATCCGGGCCACCGAGCAGATCTTGCGGACGGTCGCCGATCCGCCGCGCATCGTGGTCGTGACGACCTTCGAGAACGACTCCTACGTGTACGAGGCGCTGCGCGCGGGGGCCTCCGGGTTCCTGCTCAAGCGGTCCGACGCGGACTCGCTCGTGCAGGCGGTGCGGCTCGTCGCGCGCAGCGACTCGTTGCTCTTCCCCGCGGCGGTGCGCGCCCTGGCCGCCGAGTACGGGCGCGCCAAGCCCGCGGCGCCGGCCTGGGTGGGCAGGCTGACGGGGCGCGAGAGCGAGGTGCTGAGGCTGATGGCGGCGGGCCTGACCAACGCGGAGATCGCCGGACGGATGGGCGTGGGCCCGGCGACGGTGAAGACGCACGTGGCCGCGGTCCTTGCCAAGACGGGGGCCCGGGACCGTACGCAGGCGGTGATCGCGGCGTACGAGGCGGGCTTCATGAACACTGCATGAGGAATGTCTGAGAAACCCGGCAGAACGGAACGAATACATCCGCGCCGCTCGTCCTTTCATGGGATGAACAAGACGATCAGGCGCGCCTCGGTCTTCACACTGCTGCTCGTGGTCTCCCTCCTTGTGCGGGCGACGTGGGTGCAGTTCTACGACTCGAAGGCGCTCGCGGACGACAAGCTGAACCGGCGCAACGCGATCGAGCAGTACGCGAACCCGCTGGGGAACATCATCGTGGGCGGTGAGTCCATCACCGGCTCCGAGCGGACGAAGGGCAGCGACCTCGCGTACAAGCGCACCTACAAGGACGGCGATCTGTATTCGTCCGTCACGGGCTACAGCTCGCAGGTGTACGGAGCGACGCAGCTCGAGGGCATCTACAAGGACGTCCTCGACGGCACCGACAACCGGCTGAAGAACCCGCTGGACACGGTCACCGACAAGCGCGCCGATCCGGGTGACGTGGTCACGACGATCGACCCGGCGGTGCAGAAGGCCGCGTACAAGTCGCTCGGCGACCAGAAGGGCGCGGCGGTCGCCGTCGACCCGAAGACGGGCAAGATCCTCAGCATGGTGTCGACCCCCTCGTACAACCCCTCGGACATCAGCGGTTCCGGTTCCACGGACTCCAAGGAGTGGTCCTCGCTCCTGAAGGACGAGGAGAAGCCGCTGGTCAACCGCGCGATGCGGCAGCCGCTGCCGCCTGGTTCGACGTTCAAGCTGGTCGTCGCGGCGGCGGCCCTTGAGGACGGGCTCTACGGCTCGGCGGACACCAGGACCGAAAGCCCGAACCCGTACATGCTGCCCGGCACGACCCAGCCGCTGAAGAACGAGAGCGCCTCCGCGCCCTGCGAGGACGCGACGATCCGTACGGCGCTGCAGTACTCGTGCAACAACGTCTTCGGGAAGATGGCCGTCGACCTGGGCCAGGACAAGGTCAAGGCGATGGCCGAGAAGATGGGCTTCAACACCGAGAAGCTCGACGTGCCGGTGCGCGCGTCCGAGAGCGTGTATCCCTCGGGCATGGACAAGGCCCAGACGGCCCTGACCGGCATCGGCCAGTTCGACGTGACGGCGACGCCGCTGCAGATGTCGATGGTCTCGGGGGCGATCGCCAACGGCGGCGAGCTGGCCGCGCCCCACATGGTCTCCCAGATCACGGACTCGGGCGGCGACGTCCTCCAGTCGTTCGACGACGCGGACTCCCAGCGGGTGATGAGCGAGGACACGGCGAGTCAGCTGCAGTCGGCCATGGAGACGGTCGTCGAGAAGGGCACGGGTACGAACGCGCGGATCAGCGGCGCGGACGTGGGCGGCAAGACGGGCACGGCGCAGCACGGCGAGAACAACAGCAAGACGCCGTACGCCTGGTTCACCTCGTACGCCAAGGGCAGCGACGGCAAGGAGGTCGCGGTGGCGGTCATCATCGAGTCGTCGAGCGCGGCGAGGTCGGAGGTCAGCGGCAACGGCCTTGCGGCGCCCATCGCGAAGTCGATGATGTCGGCGGCCTTGGACTCGTAGCCCCACCTGATCCGTGTGCACGACCGCGGGGTGCCGATGCTCTGGACGGCACCCCGCGGAGGTGGGAGGTCAGCGGCGCGAACGCCACACCTGCAAGGCCCAAAGACCGGCGAACAGGCCCAAGGGCCCTGTCAGGATCCCCGCGGCGAAGCCGAATCCGGTGTGGGCCCGACCGTCGTCGACGGCGACGGCGACGCCCGCCAGGACGACGACCGACGCCGCGACAGCCACAAGGACATAGAAACGCCGGCTGAAGAAGCGCCACCGTCCCGGCACCTCCGGCGGAGCCGAGATCTCCGCGTCGGGCCCAAGGCTCGCAGCCAGCGGCCGCTTGAACCACGCGTAGACGATCCAGTTCCCGCAGGCCTCCCAGCCGTCGGGGGCAAGCCGCTCGTCGAGCCCTTCACGCCCCCGCGTGACCAGCTCACGCCGGTACTCCCAGCGCTGCGGCCGCTCCAGGTCCCGGTGGCTGACGAAACGGCCGAGCGCGTCGACCCGTTCCACCTCCCACCCCTCGTCGCCGAAGCGGTTCAGGAGCTCCTCGTCGACATACGTGTCGGCGGTCCACCGCCATGTCTCGATGTGCGCCCCGGGGACCTCGGGCGCCTGGGTCCCGGCGGGCACCAGTTCGTGGGCGAACTCCTCGGCGGGCCCGAACTCGGCCTCCGGGGCGGCGCCGCCCGACTCCTCCAGGTGCGCCTGAAGATCCGCGACGGTCGCCGCCACTCGGTCGGCGGGCACCCCCTGCGCCCGCAGCCGCTCGGCGAGATCCGCGAAGTAGCTCACGCTCATCGCACACCCGCCTTCGCCAGGACCTCACGTACGGATCCGTCGAAGGCGAGCCACAGTCCGCCCTGCTCGCCGAGCGTGGCGCGCCCCGCGTCCGTCAGGGAGTAGTAGCGCCGCCCTGGGCCCTTCTCGGTGGCCCGGAACTCCGCGGCGACCAGGCCCGCCTCCTCGAGGCGGTTGAGCACGGGGTAGAGCGTGCCGCCCTTGATCTGGCCGAACCCGGCGGCGTCGAGCAGCTTGGCGATCTCGTAGCCGTAGCTCTCGCCGTCGGTGAGAGCGGCGAGCACGAGCAGATCGAGTACGCCCTTGAACCAGCTGGCCCTGCGGTCGGTCTTGGCGCCCCCGGACGCGGGTGCGGTCATGGTCAGCTGCCCTTCGGGGTCGGCTCGTACGTGGGCAGGCTGCCGATCGGCTCCGGCACGGGGAGCGTCAAGTCCCTCACGGTGAGCGCGATGTGGACGGCGATGGGCAGCAGCAGGCTCCCGCTCGCCACATAGAGCCCGGCGAAGAGGGCTCCGACGAGGCCGAAGGCGATGACGCCGCTGCGGCCCTGGTAGATACCGGCGACGGCGTACACGAGCACCGAAAGGGCCGCCGCCGCATAGAGGTTGAGGCCGAGCACGCCGACGCCGAAGGCGATCAGGAGCCCGCGGTAGACGAGCTCGGCGCAGATGCCGTCGGTCACGGCGACGGCGATCGCGAGGCGGCGCTCCTGTGCCGTGCGCGGCAGCATCGCCTGGATGGAGGCGAGCCCCGGCACGTTCCTGCCGCCTTCGGCGAGGGCGCGCATCTTGCGCCCGGACACCACCGAGACGGCCCCCATCAGGACGATGATGACGGCCGCCGACACCGGCGACGCGGGGGCCGCGATGCCGAGGTCGGCGGCGGCGATGCCCGGCGAGAGCAGCAGCGCGGCCACCGCGAGCGCGGCGAGGACGCACCAGAAGACGAGGATGAAACTGAAGTAGCCGACGAGAGCGCGCGGTTCGGTGTCGCGGCGGCGGGCCAGCGAGCCGTAGAGGCGGCGGC
Organism: Streptomyces sp. NPDC056486; assembly: GCF_042795295.1. Lineage (NCBI taxonomy): Bacteria > Bacillati > Actinomycetota > Actinomycetes > Kitasatosporales > Streptomycetaceae > Streptomyces > Streptomyces sp. NPDC056486. Next base: position 13,338 of record NZ_JBHTSF010000059.1, on the reverse strand, counting down.
CGAGCCAGGGCTCACCGAGCAGCAGATAGGCACCGAGCACGGCGGTGACGACGGTGGAAGCGACCGAGAAGTCCGGCGAGATGGTCATGGTGGGATTCCCCCTTCCCGAAGGGGCCGCGCGGCGCGTGCCGCACAGCCCCATGAGCATGTGAGCTACCTAGACCGTAAAGCGACCTAGTCAGGAATGCAACCTATCTCGCGATGCCGAGTCCCTCCCCGGCCGCCGGACTGCTCCACGAAGCCGGACTACTCCACGAAGAAGCCGGACTACTCCACGAAGTACGTCGGGTTCGGGAGCTTGTACGTCTTGTCCGCGTAGCCGCCCGCGAGGTCGGAGACCTGGTCACCGAAGCTGCCGACGATGTTGAAGCCGGTCGACTCGATGTACTTGCGGGTGCCTTCCTTGAACTGCACGGTGGTGCACTCCCACTTGGCGGGCGTGGCGCAGTGGCTCAGGTAGGCGGGCGGGGCGGTCTTGTTCTTGGTGAAGACGTGCTTGGTGTCGAGCTTCGTGTCGTACCCGGCCTTGGCGAGGTTGGTGACCGCGCCCTCGCGCTGCGACTCGCTCAGCCCGGTCAGGAAGAAGACCTCGACGCCCTTGCCCTTGGCGTACTTGACGAGTTCGGGCATGCCGAAGACGGCGGGGCGCTTGGCCTCCTTCACGTAGGCGTCCCACGTGGCGCCGTTGTACGTGTAGTTGGTGGACTTCTCGTAGTCGAAGCTGAGCAGCGCGGTGTCGTCCACGTCGAGGACGATCGCGGGCTTCTTGCCGTGCGCGCCGCCCTTCGCGCCGTGCGCGCCGTGCGCGGCGGCCTTCCTGATGTCCTTCTTCGCCTTCGTCTGGACGCGCGCCAGATCCTTGGCGTACGGGCTGTCCGGCGAGGAACGCCAGACTCCGTCGGCGTCCTGGTACGCGCCGTAGTAGTCGTCGATCTCGCCGACGAGCACGCCGATGTTCTGGGGTTCGGCGGTGTGCCGCGCCGAGGCGTTGTCGGCGGTGGCGGCGCCGGTGCCGTACAGCGCGGCTCCGGCGACGGCACAGGTGGTGGCGATGCCCGCCACCCTTAGGGACTTCCGCATAGGTCGATATCTCCGGATCAGGGTCAGGGTTTGGATCTGGGTCTGGGTCTGTGCAGAGGTGACAAGTTCGAGCAGGTCAATGCCCGTCTACGCGCACTGTCTACGCGCATCACACACCGCATCGCGAGACTCTTTGCCCGATCGATACCTGATCCGGAGAGAACCGGAGACAACCGGAGAGAACCTGAGTACTACGCCCCCGGCCTCCAGCCCGGATCCCTGCCGCTGAGCCCGATCACGCGGTCGAGGAGCGGGGCGCCGTCCGGCACCGGGACCACGGCCCCGAACATGCTGTTCCCGGACGCGTCGCCCTCCTGGGGCGTGAGCAGCGCCTGGGCCACCCCCAGGCTCGCCTCGTCGGGGGCGTACGCCTGTCCCGTCGCACGGGCCAGGTCCCAGCCGTGCACGACGAGTTCGTCCATGGCGACGGCGCCCGCCACCGCACCCGGCAGATCGAGGCCGCCCGCCCGGGTCATGCCCTCCCACGCGGCCGGGTCGCGCCACACCTCCACCAGCTCGTCGAGCAGCTTCGGCAGGTCCGTACGCCACCCGGGGCCGAGCTCAGGCAGGGCGTTCCCCGGGTCCTGGTCGAGGTGGGGCCCGAAGTCCTTGCGCGCGGCGTCCCGGAACGCGCCGGTCAGATGGACCAGGTGGCCAAGGAGATGGCGCACCTGGTACTCCGGACAGGGCGTGGGCCCCGCGAGCTGCTCGTCACCGATGCCTTCCGCGATGCCTGCCACAAGGCGGGCCTGCGGCGCGAAGTCGATCGTCTCCGTCATGGATCCTCCCGAATCTCGGCGGCCCTGCCCCACGGACCGCGCTCCTGCCCTGTAGACCGGCCCGCAGCCCGGAACTCATCGCCGGACCTGGCGCGCACATCTACCGCACCTGCCCTATGCCGGACCCCGGGCCTTAGAACCACCATCACCTGCCATGACATCGACGATCACGCGGATCCTGCGCAACCGCGACGCGAGCCTCTGTCTGGGCGCGGTGGTGGTCTCCGGCTTCGGGAGCTCCGCGATGTGGCTGGTTTCCGGGATCTGGGTGAAGCAGCTGACCGGCTCGGACGGCCTGGCGGCCCTCTGCACGTTCGCCCTCTGGGCCCCGTCCCTGATCGGCCCCCTCCTGGGCACGATCGCCGACCGCACCCGCCGCAGACCCCTGCTCATCGGCACGAACCTGACCCTGGGCGCCCTGCTGACCTCCCTCCTGTTCGTCGACTCCACGAGCACCCTGTGGGTCCTCTACGCGGTGCTCTTCCTGTACGGGGCGTGCGGCGCCGTCACCGACGCGGCCGAGGCGGCCCTGGTGACGGCGGCCGTCGGCAAGGACCTGACGGGAGACTTCAACGGCCTGCGGATGTCCGCGAACGAGGGCATGAAGCTGATCGCACCACTCGCGGGAGCGGGCCTCTTCGCCGCCTACGGAGGCGCCCGGGTGGCGCTCCTTGACGCCGCCACCTTCGTCATCGCGGCCGGAATGTTCACGCTGCTGCGCGTGCACGAGGACGCCCCCGAGCGCGACACGAAGGGATGGCGGGCCCAGACGGCTGAAGGCGCACGCTACTTGTGGGGCAGTCCGCAGCTGCGCCCCCTCGTCCTCGCGGGCGGCCTGACCATGCTGACCTCGGGGATCAGCGGGGCGGCCGTGTACGCGGTCGTGGAGGGGCTCGGCCACTCCCCCGCGTACACCGGCGTGCTGTACGTCGTGCAGGGCGCCGGTTCCGTCGCGGTCGGTGTCTCTTCGGGGGCGCTGCTGCGGCGCTTCGGAGGGCGCCGGTTCGGCGGGGCGGGCATCGCGCTCACCGCGCTCGCCGTGGTCCTGCACGCGCTGCCGTACGACGCGACGGCTCTGGCGGGCAGCCTCGCCAACGGCCTGGGACTGCCCTGCGTGCTGATCGCGGGCATGACGGCGGTCCAGCGCGAGACACCGCAGGCCCTGCTCGGCCGCGCGGCGGCGACCGCGAGCACCCTGATGTTCACGCCGACCGCCCTTGGCATCGCCCTGGGCGCGGGACTCGTGGAGGCCGTCGACTACCGCGTCCTGCTGCCGGTCCTTGCGGGGGCGCGACTGCTGATCGCCGCGCCCCTCCTCAAGGCCACCTCGATGACGGCTACTTCACATTCGCCCAGCGCTTGATGGTCGCGATCGCCTCAGCCTGTTCGGCGGCGGGCAGTTTGGCGATGGAGGCGCCGTGGTTGGAGCCGGGGACCTCGTAGCGGTAGGAGTCGCGGTGGCTCGGCTTGAACTTCTCCGCGCTCCACGGGTCGTTCTGGCCGTAGATGAACATCATCCGCTGGCCCTGGGTCTTCACCCAGCGGTCGACGTCGGCGGTGGTCCTGTTGTTGTACGAGCCGCGCATCGACTCGGGAAGGACCGAGTTGGGCTGGTAGATGTCGGGGTAGTGGCGGACGTCCTTGAGGTGCGCGAACTTCAGGTCGGCCCAGCCGAGCTGGGTGGCGGCCTGCCGGTAGTACGGACCTGTGCCGTTCGTGCCGAGGGTCTCGTCCTGGTAGACGCTGAAGCCGTGCTTCTTCGACCAGTCGTAGAGCTCGTCGTCGCTTGCCTTCTTGGCGTCGGGCACGGTCGGGCAGTTGTCGACGGTGCCGCTCTGCCAGAAGTTCCACACCTGGTCGAGCACCGCGAACTCGTAGGCGCGGTCGGTGGTGCCGAGGGTCTCATCGAAGGTGTCACCGGCGGCCTTCGCGTCCGCCTCGAACTTCGGCAGCAGCGCCTCACGCCGTACCAGCATCTCGCGCTGCACGGCGTTCAGAGCGGTCCGGCACTCGGCCGTGCCGACGGTCTTGAAGAACCGCTCGTAGCCGCTGTCGTCCCTGTTGTTCGCGTCGTTCGGCGCCACGAACGCGACGACAGCGTCCAGGTCGCCGGGGTAGAAGCGCTCGTGGTACGTCGCCGTCATCCCGCCCTTGCTGGCACCCGTGCCGAGCCACTTGCCCTTCTCGATGCCGCGCAGCGCCTGGGTCAGGCGGTGCTCGTCGGCGGCCTCCTGCTGGACGGTGAGCTTGGACCAGTCCGATGCCGCCGGGCCCGAGGGGCGCGACTGCTCGAAGTAGCGGTGCTCGACGCTGACCTGGTTGGCGTCGATCAGCTTGGTGAGGGCGGTGGTGTTGGACGCCAGGGTGTAGCCGCCGGTGTAGAGGACGGTCGGCTTGTCCGTGGCCTTGTGCCAGAGCGTGGCGCGCTGGGTGAACGTGCCGGCGCCGGGGTTGTGGTGGTCGACGGGCTGGGCGTACGTGAGGGTGTAGAAGGGGTAGCCCTCCCTGTCGGCCACGGAGACGACCTTCATGCCGGGGATCTTCTCCAGCTGCTCCCGGATGTCGGCCTTGGCGTCCGCCGCCGGTCGCTCGTCTGCCTGCGCGGCCGCGGGCACTGCCCCGCCGAGCACGGCCGCACCCGCCATGAATCCGGCACAGACCAGCGCGGATATCCCCTTGTTGCGCACCTTGTCCCCTTGTCGTCTTGCCGTCGGCCTGCCGTGGTCTTGTTCCGCTCGTGGCCGGCGCGACGGTGTTGTGGTGCGCGGATGGTAACCGCTTCCACTTCCGGTGCGACAGAGGCTATTTGAGGCGTTCCAGGGCCTTGGTCACTTGCGCGAGGTCCGCGTCGGAGGCCAGTCCGGCGTGGTAGAGCCGCAGTTCGTCGGCGCCCAGCGTGATCGCGTGCGCCGCGTCGGCGGCGAGTGTGGTGGGACTTCCGCCCATGCCGGAGACGACGGTGAGGTTCGCGGCGAGGGTGGTGCGGGCCGTGCGGTGCGCGTCGAAGGGTGTCAGGGCCCCGGCACCGCCCGTGCAGGGCACGACCACGCCGTCGGCCACGGAGAGGATGTGCTCCGGGTCGACTCCGGCGTTGGCGCCGCAGTGGTAGGCCACCGGGTCGGCGTGCAGCAGGACCTGGAAGCCGTCGGGGGCGGCGGCGCGTACGGCCGCGATCGCCGATTCCTGGAGTGTGCGGGCGGTTTCCTCGCGCCACGCGCGCGTGGCGGTGGCCGTCTCGGCGCCCAGGAGCTTCTCCACCGCCTCCCAGCCGCCGGAGGGCTCGTCGCCCCGCCACACGGGCTCCAGGGCGCGGCGGACCCCGGCCGCAAGATCGTCGGAGGCGAGTCCTTGTCCGGCGTACCCCTCGCGGCAGTCCGCGCAGAAGCACAGCGACATCAGGTACTGCCCGGCTTCCCCGAGCGCCACTCCCGCGATCTTGTCGTGGGCGTGCAGATGCGCGAGGCCGTACCAGCCGAGGGATTCCAGCTCGGTGCCGCGCGCGCCGGGGCGTACGGCGGCTTCCACCGCCAGGTCGACGAGGTACGCGCGCGTGGCGGGCTGCGCGATGCAGGGAGCCCAGGGGTAGCGGTCTCCGTAGGCGTTGACGACGGAGGTGTCCGGATGGTCGGCGCCCATACGGGAGTTGTGGGCGAGGACGACCCAGGTGTGTACGTCGAGCCCGGCGGCCGCCAGTGCGTCGGCGGCTTCTCCGTAGGCGTCGCCAGGGGCCCAGTCTCCGGCCGCGTACGGGCGAAGGTCGCGGCCCTGCCACCGGTCACCGGGCTCGTACAGGACCGCCGCGTGTTCGGCGGTGACGATGCGGTGGCGGGGGTGGCGGGGGGTCAGCGCGCGCGTGGAGTGGTAGGCGGAGGCGAGGGTGACCTGCTGGACGCCGAGGCCCGCGACGCGTGCGGGCGCCGCGGGGTCGCCGACGACGTCCCAGGGGTACAGGAAGGCGGAGGTCCTCACGCGCCCTCCTCCCGCACCAGGGCGCGCCCGCGCTCGGTCAGTTCGGCGAGGCGCTTGATGTGTTCGTCGGCGGGTTCGTGCAGCGGCGTCCGCACCCCGCCGACGTCGAGCCCGGCCATGCGTACGCCTGCCTTGACGAGCGAGACGGCGTATCCGCGGCCCTCGGCGCGCAGCTCCACGAAGGGCCGGTAGAAACCGTCGATCAGCCGGTTCACCAGGTCGTCGCCCTCGGCGGTCCTGGCGTTGAAGGCCCGGTGGAAGGCGAGCGCGATGTCGGGCGCGAAGCAGAAGACCGCCGACGAGTAGAGCGTGACGCCGACGCCCCGGTAGGCGAGCCCGGTCAGCTCGGCGGTGGGCAGGCCGTTGAAGTAGAGGAATTCCTCCGGGACTTCCGCGCGCACGGCGCTGACGATGCGCTGCATCAGGTCCATGTCGCCGAGGCCGTCCTTGAAGCCGATGACGCCCTCGGTACGGGCGAGCTCGACCACCGTCTCCGGGGTGAACACGGCGTTGTCGCGCTGGTAGACGATGATGTCGAGGGAGGTCGCCGCGGCCAGTTCGGCGTAGTGCGCGAGCAGCCCCTCCTGCCCGGCGACGACGAGGTAGGGCGGCATCGCGAGCAGCCCGTCGGCACCGGCTTCCTCGGCGAGCTTCGCGTACCGCACGGCGAGCGCGGTGCCGTACCCGGCGCCCGCGACCACCGGCACCCGGCCGGCCGACTCCTCGGCGGCCGCGGCGACGCACGCCTGGAACTCCTCGGGCGTCAGGGCGTGGAACTCTCCGGTGCCGCAGCAGGCGAACACGGCCGCCGCGCCCGCCTCGATGCCCGCGCGCACGTGCGCGCGGAAGACATCGAGGTCGACGGAGCCGTCAGGACCGTAGGCGGTGACCGGGAAGAACAGCGGCCCGCTGGGGATATTGAGTCGATCGGCGAGGGGTGCTGACGTCACGGGCTCTCCCTAAGCGTGCACGTTTCTGATCCACGTCCATATTTCTGAACGCACCCACGCTAAGCCGCCTCCCGAGCCCCGGTCAAGCGCCGAGGTCGGCAAGAGATCGACAAGAGATCAGCAAGAGAACCGTCATTCAAGAGCGGATTCGCCGCCTCCGTACGACACTTGACTCGACGAGGTGTTGATCCTTAGCTTGTCCACAGATGTGAATGCTGTACGTACACGCGAACTCAGCCGCTGAGCAGCCCAGCCCCTGATCCGAGGAGATCCCCTCATGCCCGCTCCCCGCACCATCCTGCTCACCGGCGCCGCAGGCGGCCTCGGCACCTTGATGCGGGGACTGCTCCCGGCTTACGGCTACGAACTGCGACTCCTCGACGTGCTGCCCATCGAGGGCGAGCCCGACGCGATCACGGCGGACCTGGCCGACAAGAAGGCGCTGCGGGAGGCCGTGCGGGGCGTCGACGCCGTCATCCATCTCGCGGGCATCTCCCTCGAGGCCTCCTTCGACAAGATCCTGCGGGCCAACATCGAGGGGACGTACAACCTCTACGAAGCGGCCCGCGAGGAGGGCGTCCGCCGGGTCGTCTTCGCGTCGTCGAACCACGCGCTTGGATTCACGCCGCGGCCCGTCGGGGACGATCCGCTGATCGCGGTGGACGCGCCGCGCCGCCCCGACACCTTCTACGGCCTGTCGAAGTCGTTCGGTGAGGATCTCGCCCAGTTCTACTGGGACAAGCACGGGGTCGAGACCGTCTCGGTGCGCATCGGTTCGTGCTTCCTGGAGCCGTCGAGCGTGCGGATGCTGTCGGTCTGGATGAGCCCCGGGGACGGCGCCCGGCTCTTCGACGCGGCGCTGACCGCCCCTGATGTGGGACACGCGGTGGTCTACGGATCGTCCGCGAACACGCGGCTGTGGTGGGACCTCTCGTCGGCGCGCGCGCTCGGCTACGAGCCGCAGGACGACTCCGAGCAGTACGCGGAGAAGCTGGTCGCCGAGCAGGGGGAACTGGACCCCGCGAACCCGGACCACGCGAATCTGGGCGGTCACTTCTGCACGAACCCTCCAGTCTGGCCGTACTGAGCACTCGGCCACACCGATGCCGGACAGACGGAAATCAGCCCTTCCGGTAGAGGAAGAAGAGTCGACCGAACCCCACTCGGGCATCAAACGGGCGCCCCACACCCCCCGAACGGGCAGCCCCACCGCCCGAAGCAGAGGCCGCGGCCCTGCCAAGCGGGCACATGCGGGCACCATCGTCTGCACTCCGAGCCTGTTCACACACCGTCCCCCGCTGTAGAACTTCCCCACAGGGCCCGAACGGGCACAGCGAGGAAAGGCGGCGGCACCCATGACCGCGGAAGAGCGTCAGCGGGAGATCGTCCGGGCAGCACGGAACTCCGGCTCCGTGGACGTCACCGCACTCGCCACCAAACTGGGTGTCGCCAAAGAGACCGTCCGCCGTGACCTGCGCGCCCTGGAGGACCACGGCCTGGTCCGCCGCACCCATGGTGGCGCCTACCCCGTGGAGAGCGCGGGGTACGAGACGACCCTCGCGTTCCGCACCACCATGCACGTCCCCGAGAAGAGAAGGATCGCCACCGCCGCCGCCGACCTCCTCGGCGACGCCGAAACGGTCTTCGTCGACGAGGGCTTCACCCCACAGCTCATCGCCGAAGCCCTCCCCGAAGCCGCCAAGGGCCGCCCCCTGACCATCGTCACCGCGTCCCTGGCCACCGCGGGCGCCCTCGCCGAGGCCGACAACATGTCCGTACTCCTCCTCGGTGGCCGTGTCCGCCCGGGCACCCTGGCGACCGTCGACCACTGGACGACGCGCATGCTGGCCGGATTCGTCATCGACCTCGCGTACATCGGGGCCAACGGCATCTCCCGTGAGCACGGCCTGACCACGCCCGACCCCGCGGTCAGCGAGGTGAAGACGCAGGCCATCCGGGCGTCACGGCGCACCGTGTTCACGGGCGTGCACACCAAGTTCGGGGCGACGAGCTTCTGCAGGTTCGCGCACGTCGGCGAGCTGGAGTCGATCGTCACCAGCACGCAGTTGCCCGCGTCCGAGGCGCACCGCTACTCGCTCCAGGGCCCGCAGGTCATCCGCGTCTGACACCGCCCCACCCGCTCACCTTCCCCTCCCGCTCACCTCCCGTGATTCCGCACGCCCATTTCCACCTCGACGCACCCCCACACCTCCCATAAGTCCCCATACGTCCAGGAGCATTCATGCGAACCCAGAGCCGACGGAGGTCGCGCGCACTCGCCGCGGCAGCCGCAGGGACGCTGCTTGCCCCGCTGCTCTCCGGCTGCTGGGCCGGGGCGGGCGGGACCGGTTCCGGCGACTCCATCAACGTACTGATGGTGAACAACCCGCAGATGGTCGAATTGCAGAAGCTCACCGCCGCCCACTTCACCAAGGAAACGGGCATCAAGGTGAGCTTCACGGTCCTGCCCGAGAACGACGTCCGCGACAAAATCAGCCAGGACTTCGCCAACCAGGCGGGCCAGTACGACGTCGCCACGCTCTCCAACTACGAGATCCCGATCTACGCCAAGAACGACTGGCTGCACGAACTGGGCTCGTACACAAAGAAGGACAAGGCGTACGACGAGAAGGACGTACTGCCGTCCATGCGCCAGTCCCTCACCGGCGACGACGGCAAGCTCTACGGGCAGCCCTTCTACGGAGAGTCGTCCTTCCTGATGTACCGGAAGGACGTGTTCAAGAAGGCCGGCCTCACCATGCCGAAGAACCCCACCTGGCAGCAGGTGGCGAAGCTCTCGGCCGAGGTGGACGGCGCCGAGTCCGGCATGAAGGGCATCTGTCTGCGCGGGCTTCCGGGCTGGGGCGAGTTGATCGCGCCTCTGACGAGCGTGGTGAACACCTTCGGCGGGACCTGGTTCGACAAGGACTGGAAGGCCCGCCTCGACTCACCCGAGTTCAAGAAGGCGACGCAGTTCTACGTGGACCTCGTCCGCGAGCACGGCGAGTCCGGGGCCGCCCAGTCCGGCTATGCCGAGTGCCTGAACAACCTCACCCAGGGCAAGACCGCCATGTGGTACGACGCCACGGCCGCCGCCGGTTCCCTCGAGGCCGCCAAGTCCCCGGTCAAGGGCAAGATCGGCTACGTACCCGCGCCCGTGGAGAAGACCAAGAGCTCCGGGTGGCTCTACACCTGGGCGTGGGGCCTGCAGAAGGCATCGCGCAACCCGGACAAGGCATGGAAGTTCGTCTCCTGGGCGTCGAGCAAGGAGTACGAGCAGCTGGTCGGCGAGAAGATCGGCTGGTCCAACGTCCCGGCGGGCAAGCGGGCGTCGACGTACGACAACCCCGAGTACCGCAAGGAAGCCGCCGCCTTCCAGGACGTCACCCACGACGCCATCGAGGGTGCGCGCCCGACCGATCCCGGAGTGCAGCCCCGTCCCGCGCCCGGCATCCAGTTCGTCGGCATCCCCGAGTTCACCGACCTCGGCACGAAGGTCTCCCAGGAGATCAGCGCGGCCATCGCCGGGCGCCAGTCCGTCGACTCGGCCCTCAAGAAGTCACAGAAGCTCGCCGAGAAGATCGCCGAGGAGTACGAGGGACGATGACCGCCACCACGAGTACCACCACCGTCGCGCCCAAGACCGCGCGCGCCCCCGGCCCCAAGGGGCCAGGAAGGCTGCGCGCCTGGGCCACCAGAGCCCCGCTCCTGCCCGCCCTGATCTTCATGGTCGTCGTGACCCAGCTGCCGTTCGTGGCCACGCTGGTGATCTCCTTCTTCGACTGGAACGCCCTCTACCCCGACGCCCGCAGCTTCGCCGGATTCGACAACTACTCCGAGGTCCTCACCGATCCGGACCTGCGCAAGTCGGTCCTGACGACCATCGTGCTCACGGCCACCGTCGTGATAGCGAGCCTCGTCATCGGCCTCGGCCTCGCCCTGCTCCTCGACCGGAAGTTCCGGGGCCGCGGATTCGTGCGTACGTTGCTCATCGCGCCGTTCCTGCTCGTGCCGGTGGCCGCGGCGCTGCTGTGGAAGCACGTGCTCTACAACCCCGAGTACGGCCTCTTCAACGGCCTGCTGCACTGGGTGGGCGGTGACGGCGCGGCCCAGCCCGACTGGGTCTCCAACACCCCGCTGATCGCCATCGAGGCCTCCCTGATCTGGCAGTGGACGCCCTTCATGATGCTGATCCTGCTCGCAGGCCTGCAGAGCCGTGACAGCGAGCTCATCGAGGCGGCCCGCATGGACGGCGCGGGCAACTGGCAGGTGTTCCGCTATCTGACGCTGCCGCATCTGCGCCGCTATCTGGAGCTCGGCTCGCTGCTCGGCTCGATCTACATCGTGCAGAACTTCGACGCCGTCTTCACGATCACGTCGGGCGGTCTTGGCACCGCCAACCTGCCCTACACCGTCTACCAGAGCTTCTACCAGGCCCACGAGAACGGCCTGGCGTCCGCCGCCGGTGTCCTCGTCGTCATCGGCTCCATCATCATCGCGACCTTCGCACTGCGGGTCGTCTCGTCCCTGTTCCGTGAGGAGGCGTCCCGCGCATGAGCACTGCCGATACGCGTGTACGTACACAGCAGCCACAGCAGCCGGGGAGCCGCTTCCGCATCCGGGGCTCCGCAGGACTCGGCCTTGCCGCCTGGCTGGCCGGAATCCTGTTCTTCCTGCCCATCGCCTGGATGACGCTGACCTCCTTCCACTCGGAGTCGGACGCGGCGACCAATCCGCCCTCGCTCGCCGCCTCGCTCACCCTGGACGGCTACCGCGACTTCTTCGGCACGGGCGGCGGCGCGAGCCCCTGGCCCTCGCTCATCAACTCGACCGTGGCGTCGGTCGCCTCGACCCTGTTCGTGCTCGTCCTCGCGCTGCCCGCCGCGTACGCGCTCTCCATCAGGCCGGTGAAGAAGTGGACGGACGTCCTGTTCTTCTTCCTGTCGACGAAGATGCTGCCGATCGTGGCGGGCCTCCTTCCGATCTATCTCTTCGCCAAGAACACCGAGATGCTCGACAACATCTGGCTGCTCGTCATCCTCTACACGTCGATGAACCTGCCGATCGCGGTGTGGATGATGCAGTCCTTCCTCGCCGAGGTGCCGGTCGCGATCATCGAGGCCGCGCAGATCGACGGGGCGCGTCTGCCCACCATCCTCACGCGCGTGGTGGCCCCCATCGCGCTGCCGGGGATCGCGGCGACGTCCCTGATCTGCTTCATCTTCAGCTGGAACGAACTCCTCTTCGCACGGGTACTCACGGGCGTCGTCGCCCAGACCGCGCCCGTTTTCCTGACCGGCTTCATCACCAGCCAGGGCCTGTTCCTGGCGAAGGTGTGCGCCGCGTCTCTCGTGATCTCCCTGCCGGTGCTCGCCGCAGGGTTCGCCGCCCAGGACAAGCTGGTCCAGGGCCTGTCGTTGGGAGCAGTCAAGTGAAGGCCGCCATCATCGAGTCCGTTGGCAAAGCCGTCGTCGGCGAGGTGCCCGACCCCACCCCGGGGCCGCGCGACGTCGTCGTCGAGGTCGCCGCCTGCGGTCTGTGCGGAACCGACCTGCACATCCTGCAGGGCGAGTTCGCACCCACGCTGCCGGTGGTCCCGGGGCACGAGTTCGCCGGGGAGGTGGTGGGCCTCGGCCGCGAGGTCACGGAGCTCTCGATCGGCGACCGGGTCGCCGTCGACCCCTCGCTCTACTGTTACGAGTGCCGCTACTGCCGTACCGGCCACAACAACCTCTGTGAGCGCTGGAACGCGATCGGCGTCACCACGGCGGGCGGCGCGGCCCAGTACGCCGTCGCGCCCGTCGCCAACTGCGTGCGGCTCCCCGAGCACGTACGCACCCAGGACGCGGCCCTCATCGAGCCGCTGTCCTGCGCGGTGCGCGGCTACGACGTCCTCCGCGCCCAGCTCGGCGCGCACGTCCTGATCTATGGCTCCGGGACGATGGGCCTGATGATGCTGGAGCTCGCCAAGCGGACGGGGGCGGCGAGCGTGGACATCGTGGACCTCAACGCGGACCGCCTCGCCACTGCGCGGCAGTTGGGCGTCTCGGGGTCGGCCGCCGGTGCGGACGATCTTGACCGGCCGCAGGGGTGGGACATCGTCGTCGACGCCACGGGCAACGCGGCGGCGATCCAGGACGGCCTTGGCCGGGTCGCCAAGGCAGGAACGTTCCTGCAGTTCGGTGTGGCCGACTACGCGACACGTGTCAGCATCGATCCGTACAAGATCTACAACCAGGAGATCACCATCACCGGGTCGATGGCGGTCCTGCACAGCTACGAGCGGGCGGCGGAGCTGTTCGCCGCCGGTGTGCTCGATCCGGATGTGTTCATCAGCGACCGGATGCCGCTGGACTCGTACCCCGAGGCGCTCGACCGGTTCGCCTCTGGGGTGGGCCGGAAGATTGTTGTGGTGCCGTAGGGCGGACCCTGCGGGGCCTCCCCGATCCCGCCCCTTCCCGGCCGCATCTATGAGGGGCTCCGCCGCGGAGGGGCTCCGCCCCAGACCCCGGTCCTCAAGCGCCGGACGGCTGAAAGATTTAAGCCGTCCGGTGCTTGAG
>NZ_JBHTSF010000058.1:0-52591 GCF_042795295.1 Streptomyces sp. NPDC056486 | reverse complement strand
GGCTTAAAGCCTCCGGGCCGCAGTCGTATTGGCTTGTTTTCCCGTGCGGCGCAAAGGAATTGATGCCCCGTCGGCTGCCGCGCGGAAAAGGCGGGGTCAGTGCATTCTGCCGAGAACGTCCCGGACCCTTCGTGCGTCACGCATACGCTGTTCGTACGTCGCGCCGATGGCGAGAAGCAGGAGACCGGCGAGCGCGGGCGGCAGCCAGCGCGGCAGGGCGTCCACCACCTGGACGATGTAGGGCGCGAGTTCGTGCAGCGCGTCCAGGGCGAGAACCGTGCCGCCGAGCACAAGCGGAGCCTGCAGTCGGTGCCGGGCACCCACCAGCGTGATCAGCAGCGCCGCCGTGCCGAGGAGCAGCGGACGCTGCCAGTGCGTGTCACCCCAGGTGGCGATGAGGCTCGGCAGGAGCGTCGCTGTGAGGCCGGGGCCGTAGGCCGTCCAGGAGGACGTGTCCGGGACGCGACGGCGCCGCAGCGCGCCGATCAGGAGCGCGGGGACGGTGATCGGCAGGGTGTAGGCCTCCGGCGTTTCGACGTCCCAGGCGGCCAGGCGTACCCAGGTCGCCAGGAGGAACAGTGCCCCGGCCGCGTACCCGACAGGGCGGCGGTCCGTGCGGAGCGCGGTGCCCGCGGCGATGACACCGCCGAGCGCGAGGGCCAGGGCGAGGGTCGTCGCATGCTCCGCGGTGAGGACGACGGCGAATCCGCCCGCGAGCGCCCCGGCGATCTCGACCGGCAGCGTCAGCGGGTGACGGCCGAGCCGGGCCGCGGCGAGGGCGCTGAGCGCCGGGACGACGAGCATCAGGAGCCCTATGTGGTCCGCGCGCAGGTCCAGGGCGGCCCCCGAGGCGCAGGCGAGCGCGGTGGCGTACGCGACCGAGGCGCAGGCGGTGGTGACTGCCACGCCCGAGGTGGTCCCGGGGCGGCGGGCGGCGAACACGGTCACCGCCAGCGACAGCGCCGTCAGAGCGCCGAAGGTGCCGAGCGTCGCCGGAGCGGTGGCCAGCGCCAGAAACGCGACGCTCACCGAGGAGGCGACCGCCAGGCTCAGGGAGGTGAGGGCCACCGCATTCGACCGCACGCGCGACGCGGCGGCGAGCAGGGCGGCGGTGAGTGCGATGTACGCCGATACGCCGGCCGCGTAGGGGAGTTGGAGTGCGGAGGGGAGGATGAGGAAGGCGGCCCAGGCGAGAGCAAGGGCGCCGGAGCGGGCGATGCCGGGGTTGTCGAGGTGCGGTGCGGTGGGCGGCGCCGCGGCGGGGGAGGGGACGCTACGCCGCCCTCCGCCGGGGCCTGCGGTGGGGCCTGTGCCGGGCTCTGCGTCGGGACCTTCGCCCGGTCCTGTGCGGGGACTTGTGCCGGGTCCTGCGACCAGACCTGAGATCGGCCCTGCGTCGGGGCCTGCGTCGAGTCCTTCGCCCGGCTCTGAGCTGGGCTCTGTGCCACGGGCTGTGGTGGGGGAGAGGGGCGGTTCGCCGTGTCGCTGTGCTCCGGGGCCCGTTCCGGCCTCTGTGGAAGGGGTGGTAGGCCGTGCGGCAGGGGCCGGTGCTGCATGTGTCGGGGTTTCAAAGTGCTCGGTGGCCGTGGGTAGCAGTCGGGACGCCGCGACCAGGACCCCGGCGACGACCGCGAGTACGAGCGAGGCGGTAAGGGGGTGCTCCACGGGTAGTCCGGGCACGGCAACGGCGCCGTCCATGCCGTGCGGCGCACCCGACCAGACCTTCCCGGCCCAACTCGCGGGCCCGGCAAGTGCGGAGACGAGCGCGGGCAGCGTCCACAGTGCCGCGAGCGCGTGCACCAGGAGTGCCGCCCCGGCGACCCCACGCAGGACGGGGCGAGGCAACGCGGTGCGTACGAGTGCCAACAGGGCGACGGCACACGCCAGATAGCAGGGAACCGTCCACGCGGCGGGCAGCGCCTCGCGCAGCATGCCGCCGGCCCCGGCCGCCACGAGCAGACCGCCCGCGAACGCCGCACCCGACGCCTGCGGAGCCTGCGTGATCAGCCACGCCGCCACCAGTGCGATCGCCGCCGCAAGCATCAGGAGCGCGCCCGCCCGCAGCGCGTCGGGCACATCCGTGGCCGCCCAGGACAGGTAGCCGGCACCCACCGCACCCCACAGGCCCGCGGCGCAGGCGCCGACGGTGGCGACGACGCGTACGCCCGCGTCGCCGACCCGCAGCGCGACGGCGACGTCGAACGCCGCCGTCACCAGGAGCGCCGCCGCCGTCGCGTGGTCACCCGCGTCCGCGGCGCTCACCCAGAGGAACAAGGGCAGTTGCGCGGTCGCCATGGCCAGCGGCAGAGGCAGCCGCAGCTCGCGGAACGCCAGGCCGTACGCCGCCCACAGCGCGGCGAGCACCGCGGACGCGGCCGCCGTGTAGCCGATGCCGTCGGCCTGTGGCAGGGCGACGGCATGGAGGGCGTACGCGTCGAGGACGGTCAGGGCGATGCCGAGCGCGCCCACCGTCTCCGCCGTCGAACGCAGCTTCCGGCGCAGCAGCGCCGCGGGCACGCCGAGTGCCGTCAGCGTCACGGCAGCGAGGACGGCACTGCGCCCTCCGATGCCCAGATGCCCCCAGCTCACCAGCGTGAAGGCGATCGCCGCGATGGTCAGCAGAATGCCGCCCAGGGTGAGCAGCACGTTCTGCACGTTCGGCGGTGTGGCTTCGGGGCCGCGGACCGGCCGCGGGGAAGCGGGGGCGGGTGCGGCCGCCGCCTGGAGGGCGCCGAGCAGCCAGGCGCGGCGCTGCAGCAACTGTGTCCTGCGCACGTCGAGTCGACGCAGCTCCAGGTCGAGGATGCGGAGCTCCTCGGCCGGGGGCGGAATGTTCGTCATGTCGGTGGAGTGTGGTCCAGGACACTGCGGCGGGCATCGGTTCGGATACTCAGTACGTACTCAGATCGGGCGCCCTACCGGCAGACTCGGTCCATGGACTGGAGCCACTACCGCTTCCGCAGCGTCTGGAACGTGCCCGCGCCGACCACCGACGTGTACGCCGTCCTCGAACGCGCCGAGGACTATCCGGCGTGGTGGCCACAGGTGCGCGAGGTGGCGCCCGTGGACGAACACACCGGCACCGCGCGTTTCCGCTCCTTGCTGCCGTACGACCTGTTCGTCACCGGCGAGGAACGGCGCCGCGACCCGGAGGCCGGGATCCTGGAGATCTCGATGACCGGGGATCTGGAAGGCTGGGCGCGCTGGACCGTCACGAAGGTGTCCGGCGGGACGCGGGCCGTCTACGACCAGGAAGTGGTGGTGCGCAAACCGCTGATGCGACGCCTCGCCGTTCCCGGGAGACCCGTCTTCCTCCTCAACCACGCGCTGATGATGCGTGCGGGCGAGCGAGGCCTGAAGGCGCACCTCAGGCGGGGCTGACGGTCCTCGCGGAAGCGGTTTGAAGGAAACCCGCGAAGACCTGTATTGTTCAGTCCGTTCCCGGGCGATTAGCTCAGTGGGAGAGCGCTTCGTTCACACCGAAGAGGTCACTGGTTCGAACCCAGTATCGCCCACCCGGAGAATGCCGGTCCGTCACCGACGGACCGGTTTTTTCATGCCCTCAGGCCAGTGCCAGGCCGGCAACCCTCAGGCGGCCGCGGGCATTTCAGGACGCAGTGGCCATGCGGGATCCACCGTTTCCGGCGTACCGCTGCGCGCGAACCAGGCCTGCAGACCGCGCGCCTGCGCCGCGTGCCACACCGCCTGCAGCGCGTGCAGTTCGGCCGGCGAGAGCCGTTCGAGCCGGGAGGCGAAACGCTGCCCCACGGCGCGTACGACATCCAGCGCGGCCTGCGCGTCGGCCGCCGCGTCGTGCGCCTCGTCAAGCTCCACCGCGTAGTGCGCACACAGATCCGTCAGCGTGCGACGGCCCTTGCGGTACCGGTCGAGCTGCTTGTCCAGGACCCGCGGATCCAGGACGCACAGCGGCGAGCCCGCCATGTAGCGGTCGAGCGACGACGCGCGGTGCCTGCGCAACTCCCGGTCGAGGATCGTCAGATCGAACGGGGCGTTCATGACGACGATGGGGCGGCCCGCGGCGCCCTGTTCCGCCAGTTCCCTCGCTATCTCCTCCATCACCGGCGCGGGCCAGCGGCCGTTGTGCTGCAGATGTTCCTCCGTAAGTCCGTGCACCGCGGTGGCGCCCGCGGGCACCGGAACGCCCGGGTTCACCAGCCAGCGGGTGATGCGCGGGCGGGTGCCCGCGCCTTGCTGGACGACGACGGCGGCCGACACAATGCGGTCGGTCTCGACGTCGACGCCCGTGGTCTCGGTGTCGAATGCGGCCAAGGGCCCCTCGTACCAGCACGTCATAGTGACGCAACTCCTCGTTCATGTCCGGCAGATGGCTTTCCTCCCCTGCCCACGCTGGTGATACCCGGGCCGTTTGCGCTGTACGCAGCCCGGAGACAACAGAGGTACAGGGTTTGGAAGTTGACCGGCCCGAAGCGGGGATTCACTGGTTCGGAAGGCACGTTGGAACATGGCGCTCGCGCAGCCCGAACAGGGTGGGCTGCTGCCCGAGCGGATCGCACCGCCGCGCGGCACACTCGCCACCACCGCCTGTATGGAGACCCTTCAGGTGGGTTATCTGCACGCTGTCGCCGCCGCGGCGGGGTGCTCCCTCTCGCAGCCCTTTCCCGACAACGGAATCGACTGGCACGTCAGCCACAGCGCCCCCGGGCACACGGTCGACGACGAAGTCACCATCAAGGTGCAGCTCAAGTGCACGTACCAGATACCGCCGAATCCACCGGGCGCCGCCTTCTCCTTCACGCTCGACAATCCGCACCTGGAGAAGCTCGCCCGCACCCCGGTCGCGGTGCACAAGATCCTGGTCGTGATGCTCGTGCCCCGGTCGCAGGACGACTGGCTGCGCGCGAGTCATGACCGGCTCGACCTGCGGCACTGCTGCTACTGGACCAACCTCGCCGGACACCAGGTGACCGGCCGGCGCAGGACCACCGTGCGCGTCCCGACCTCGCGGATCTTCGACGACAAGGCCCTCTGCGAGATCATGACGCGGGTCGGGACGGGAGGGAGACCCTGATGCACCGCCCGATCGAAGAGCCGCTACGCCCCGCTCGCCCGCACCCCGTTGAAGCCGCGGGCGCCTGGCCCGATCCCCGGAGCCCCCTGGGCCCTCCCGACCCTTCGCAGGTCGACCCCGCCGTGCTCGGCGCGCTGCTCGACCGGCACGGCTGGAACCGGCGCGGGGGAGCGGCAGGACGCTACGCCCGCTGGACCCCGCCGGGGCCCGGCGGCTCCGGCACGAGTCTGCTCGTGCCGGAGAGCAGAGCCTTCCCCGACTGCGACGACCTGCTCGGCGATGCGCTCACCGCCCTGTCGCGCAGCGCGTCGCCGTCCGCGCGTGACGTGCTTGTCGGGCTCACCGTGCCCAGCGACGAGATCCGCTGGTGGCGGGACGTCCCGGCAGGCCCCGCGGGCGCCGCGACCTGGACGGCGGAGGAGCAACTGAGGGCGGCGGCACGGCAGATGCTGCTCGCGGGGGCGCTCGCGGCGCGCGGCCGTGCCGGGTACTACGGGGCGCGGCACCGCGGGCCCGCCGCCGCGTCCCTGGAGAACGTCCTGGTCGGGCCCGCTCCCGGCGGGCGGCAGCTGACCGCGTTCGTGCCCGTCCTGACCGGGCGGCTCCTCGCGGTGCGGCTGCACCAGGCGCTGTACGCGGTCCGTGAGGCCGTCGACTACCACCGCGCCACCGGCGGCATGGACGCCTTCGACGGCGCCGTCGAGGCGGGCGTCAGCCATGAGCTGACGGAGGCCGTCGTGGCCCTGGTGCGGGGCACGGAAGGGGCGCGGGTCGCCGTGGAGTGGGCGCCTGCCGCCGGGGTGCCCGAGGGATGCGCCGTGGATGCCGAGCCCGTCGAGTTCTCGCCCGGTGACCTGCCGGTGCTCCGGGAGGCGGGCGCCCGCTATCTGCGGGACGAGCCGGCCATGCCGGTACGGATCACGGGGTCCGTGGTGCGGATGCGGCGGTCGGGGCCGCGGGGCGAGGGCACGGTGCGGGTCCGGGTGCTCGCGGGCGTGGACGTCCCCCACGTACGCATGACCCTCGACGAGGAGTCGTACCGCATCGCGGGCCATGCCCATCTGGTGGGGCTGCCGATCCGGGTGCACGGGCGCCTGGAGAGCCGGGGCGGCTTCAGGCGGCTCACCGGGGCATCGGGAGTGGTGCCGGTGCAGGTGGACGAGGCGGAGAAGGACCGCCTGATGAAGTCGCTCCAGGAGCATCTCGACTTCTTCGAGGAGGCGTGCGGCGGGGACTGAGGCGGGGCGCGGCCGATGCCCGGGGGATACCGGGGGATAACCGTTTCGCGATGGGCGCCCCCGGCTCGGTACGATTCGTATCGCGCGCAGGAGCAGATCTGCCGCGACCCCCTTCAGGTAGGAGAAGACCGGTGTCAGACGTCCGTGTGATCATCCAACGCGATTCCGAGCGGGAAGAGCGCGTGGTGACGACGGGCACTACGGCCGCCGAACTCTTCCCCGGTGAGCGCACCATCGTCGCCGCCCGCGTGGCCGGCGAGCTGAAGGACCTCGCGTACGCCGTACAGGACGGCGAGGAGATCGAGCCGGTCGAGATCTCCTCCGAGGACGGCCTGAACATCCTGCGGCACTCCACCGCACACGTGATGGCGCAGGCCGTGCAGGAGCTCTTCCCCGAGGCCAAGCTGGGCATCGGCCCGCCGGTCCAGAACGGCTTCTACTACGACTTCGACGTCGAGAAGCCCTTCACTCCCGAGGACCTCAAGGCCGTCGAGAAGAAGATGCAGGAGATCCAGAAGCGCGGCCAGCGCTTCTCGCGCCGCGTCGTCACCGACGAGGCCGCCCGCGAGGAGCTCGCCGACGAGCCGTACAAGCTGGAGCTCATCGGCATCAAGGGTTCCGCGTCCAGCGACGACGGCGCGGATGTCGAGGTGGGCGGCGGCGAGCTGACCATCTACGACAACCTCGACCCGAAGACCGGCGACCTGTGCTGGAAGGACCTCTGCCGCGGTCCCCACCTGCCCACCACCCGCAACATCCCGGCGTTCAAGCTCATGCGCAACGCCGCCGCGTACTGGCGCGGCAGCGAGAAGAACCCGATGCTCCAGCGCATCTACGGCACCGCCTGGCCCACCAAGGACGAGCTCAAGGCGCACCTGGAGTTCCTCGCCGAGGCCGAGAAGCGCGACCACCGCAAGCTCGGCAGCGAGCTCGACCTCTTCTCCATCCCGGAGCAGATCGGCTCGGGTCTGGCGGTCTTCCACCCCAAGGGCGGCATCATCCGCCGGGTCATGGAGGACTACTCGCGGCGCCGCCACGAGGAGGAGGGGTACGAGTTCGTCTACACCCCGCACGCCACGAAGGGGAAGCTCTTCGAGACCTCGGGCCACCTGGACTGGTACGCCGACGGCATGTACCCGCCCATGCAGCTCGACGAGGGCGTGGACTACTACCTCAAGCCCATGAACTGCCCGATGCACAACCTGATCTTCGATGCGCGCGGGCGTTCCTACCGTGAACTGCCGCTGCGCCTCTTCGAGTTCGGCACCGTGTACCGGTACGAGAAGTCGGGCGTCGTGCACGGTCTGACCCGTGCCCGCGGCTTCACCCAGGACGACGCGCACATCTACTGCACCAAGGAGCAGATGGCGGACGAGCTCGACACGACGCTCACCTTCGTCCTGAACCTGCTTCGCGACTACGGCCTGACCGACTTCTACCTCGAGCTGTCCACCAAGGACCCGGAGAAGTTCGTCGGCTCGGACGAGGCCTGGGAAGAGGCCACCGAGACCCTGCGCAGGGTCGCCGAGAAGCAGGGCCTCCCGCTGGTCCCCGACCCGGGCGGCGCCGCCTTCTACGGCCCGAAGATCTCCGTGCAGTGCAAGGACGCCATCGGCCGCACCTGGCAGATGTCGACCGTGCAGCTCGACTTCAACCTGCCGGAGCGCTTCAACCTCGAGTACACCTCGCCGGACGGCAGCAAGCAGCGTCCGGTGATGATCCACCGCGCGCTCTTCGGATCGATCGAGCGGTTCTTCGCGGTGCTCCTTGAGCACTACGCGGGCGCGATGCCGCCGTGGCTCGCCCCGGTGCAGGCGGTGGGCATCCCCGTCGGGGACGCGCACATCCCCTACCTCCAGGAGTTCGCGGCCGAGGCCAAGAAGAAGGGCCTGCGGGTCGAGGTGGACGCCTCGTCCGACCGCATGCAGAAGAAGATCAGGACGCAGCAGAAGCTGAAGGTCCCCTTCATGATCATCGTCGGTGACGACGACATGAACGCGGGCACGATCTCCTTCCGCTACCGCGACGGCTCGCAGGAGAACGGCATTCCGCGCGACGAGGCGCTCGCCAAGCTCGTCGGCGTGGTGGAGAGCCGCGAGCAGGTGTGACCTGACCCCGCGCAGGCGGGAAGAGGCCCCCGGGACGTTCAGCGTCCCGGGGGCCTCTCGTCGTCCTCCCGCGTGAACACCTGGAGCAGCCACGAGGAGAACGAACCCGTCACCGCGCCGAGCAGCGCGAGGCCGCAGAACATCAGACCCACCGCGACCAGGCGCCCCACCGGCGTCACGGGTGTCTCGTCGCCGTAGCCCACGGTCGCGAGCGTGGCCGACGCCCACCACACGGCGTCCCCGAAGGTACGGATCGTCGCGCCCTTCGCCGCGTGCTCATGCTGATAGACGGCAAGCGACGCGGCGAAGCCGAGGAGCAGCGCCGAAAGACCGGAGTACGTCACCACGCGCGCGTGCAGCGCGAGACGCGGCCTGCCGTGCCTGCGCTGGACGGTCTCGTAGATGTGCACGACGCGCAGCGGCCGGAGCAGGGGCAGGACGAGGACGAGCGTGTCCAGCCAGTGGCTGCGTACGAAGGACAGGCCCTGGCCGCTCAGCCGCCACCGCACCGCGTAGTCCACGGCGAACGCGGCCCAGGCCGCGAGGAGCACCGTGAGACAGACGTTGCGCCATACCCCGGGCA
Source organism: Streptomyces sp. NPDC056486 (assembly GCF_042795295.1). NCBI lineage: Bacteria > Bacillati > Actinomycetota > Actinomycetes > Kitasatosporales > Streptomycetaceae > Streptomyces > Streptomyces sp. NPDC056486. The sequence goes on along the minus strand of NZ_JBHTSF010000058.1, from coordinate 43,612 downwards.
GCCCCGAGGCCAGGACCAGTACCGCGTACGAGGTCAAGTAGAGAAGCGAGGCCACGGCAAGGAGCGCCTCCGTGCGTTTCTCCCAGCGTGCCTGACGGCTGTCATCGGTCATCGACCCAGCTTCGCCGTGCCGCACCCGGCGGGCGCCCCGCCGACACGCTTCGATCGGGCTAAGTCATATGCTTCACTGCATGACGAGTGAGCCGGAGCAGCAGATCGGAGTGGGGACGCAGGACGCGTTCCAGCGCCTGTGGACGCCCCACCGGATGGCGTACATCCAGGGCGAGAACAAGCCGAGCGGTCCGGGCGCCGACGACGGCTGTCCCTTCTGCACCATCCCGGCCAAATCCGACGAGGACGGTCTGGTCATCGCGCGCGGCGAGCAGGTGTACGCGGTGCTCAACCTCTACCCGTACAACGGCGGCCATCTGATGGTCGTGCCCTACCGCCACGTCGCCGACTACACGGAGCTGACCGCCCCGGAGACGGCCGAGCTCGGTGAGCTCACCAAGCAGGCCATGACGGCGCTGCGGGCCGCGTCCGGCGCGCACGGCTTCAACATCGGCATGAACCAGGGCACGGTGGCGGGCGCCGGCATTGCCGCGCATCTGCACCAGCACATCGTGCCGCGCTGGGGCGGGGACACGAACTTCATGCCGGTCGTCGGGCATACGAAGATCCTGCCGCAGCTGCTCGCGGACACCCGCACGATGCTCGCCGACGCCTGGCCCGCCGCCCGCTAGGGCGACTCACGCGTCGTACACGTCCGCCTTCCTCGGCATCGGGTCCTGGACCGCGCCGCTGAGGAGGCCGGAGCGGTTGCCGAACTTCTCGGTGTCCACACCGTTCTCTTCGAGGACCTTGATCGCCGCCGAGTGCACCACGCGGAGCACCGGCGTGGCCGCGCGCAGCGCGTCGTCGGCCATGAAGCGGTGCCGCCACGGCTTGTCGGCCCAGGCGTGCCGCAGGCCGAAGGGCTCGGGCAGGACCAGCTTGCCGCCGAGGTGGTCCAGGATCGGCGGGTACCAGGTGAAGGGGGCGCGGAGCGCGAGGCGAACGACCTCGTCCGCGTTGACGAGCGGCAGCTTGCGCTCCGTGGTCTCCCAGAACTTGATGGGCTTGGAGACCTTCTTGACCTTGGGGTCGGGCTTGCTGGTGAACAGGGAGTGGACCGGGCCGAGCGCGTGGCCCGTGACCTCGATGCGCAGGGTCTCGTGCAGGACGGTCACCGTGATCAGCATCGTGATGACCAACTGGCCGTCCCAGAGGGTGAACTGGCAGCCCAGATAGTGCCGGTCGCCGCCGCCGAACTGCTGCTCGTTGCAGATCCGCTGTATCTCGTGGCCACGGACCTGGAAGGCATCGACCTCCGTGCCGCTGGGGCGAGCCACCGCCTTCGCGTTCTCCCCGATGGGGGTGACGATCCAGTGCTTTATCGACGGGGTCGGGAAGCCACCGGTGTGCAGCGGGCCGCGCTCGAGCAGACGCAGCTGGTCGTGCACCGCCCGGATGATGTCCCAGCTGCGGAAGGGGTGGATCTCCGTGCCTTCCTTGCTGGAGACCAGCTCCTCGGCGAGCTGCCAGCTGCCCCAGCGCGTGCCCATGCCCAGTATTCCCTTGGGGCCCGCATAGAAGACCGAGTTGCTCTGCTGCTCGGCCGAGAGGCGGGCCAGGCCCTGGCGGAGCTGCTCGGCGGCCGTCTCGCCCGGGCTGCCCGGCACCGCCTCGGGGATCTTGGCGCCGATGCCGCCGCCGGCGAGCAGGCTCGACCAGCGCTCACGCAGGCCCCTCGCGGTGCGCTCGGCGATCAGCTTGGCCCAGAACCAGCCCGCTACGGGGACGACGATCGACGCGCGTATGTACCAGCCGAGGGGGCCGCCGATCGGCAGCTTGATGAGAAAGATCACGGCGAGGACGCCCACGGCCACCAGGACGGCCGTGGCGATCGCGCTCGCCCGCTTGTTGTCCCGCTTGATGACCGCCTGCTTGGCGGTGAAGAGCAGCAGCCAGACGAGGAGTCCGGGCAGGAAGAGCAGCCCGCACAGCACCATCACGACGGTGAGCCAGCGATCGCGCTCCTTGCGGATGTTGTTCGCCGCGAGGCAGTGCTCGACGATCGACTGCGGTTCCATGCCGAAGGACTGGATGAGCGGTTTACGGGCACCGCCGAGCATCCGCACCTGCACGGCCCGCGCGAACGCCTCGCCCATATTCGGCGCGAAGAGCGACCAAAGGCCTTCCTTCACCTCGGATTTGTGCCACTCGTTGTTGGCATCGAGGATCTTCGAGGCCTTGTCGTCGCGGTACGCGGCCGACGCCAGGGCGTGGGTCGCCGCCGTCTGTCCTGCGGCCCCGGACAGCGGGACCTGGGCCCCGGGCCTGAAGTCGAATACGTCGTCCGCCACTGCCGCCCCCATCGCCGCAATACTTCGCTGCTGCGGCTCTTCCCGACTTCCCTGCCTGGCACACCTGTTGATCAGGTCATCAGCGTATCTGTGCGCACCGACATCCGGCAGGGGACATCCGGATGCCGCTCGCCCGCACAGGGCGTAACTGGCGGCATCCGGCGGGTCGTCTCCCGGAGATTCTCAACTAGGAGACGTCCTGGGCCTGTTCACGGATCCTCTCCGAGAGCTGTGGCGGCATGGGTTCGTGGCGTGCGTACGAGCGGCTGAAACGCGCGGTGCCCTGTGAGAGGGACCTCAGGTCCACGGCGTAGCGCCCGATCTCGATCTCGGGCACCTCGGCCCGTACGAGCGTGCGCCCGCCGGGCGCCTGCTCGGTCCCGACGACCCGGCCGCGGCGCCCCGAGAAGTCGCTCATCACCGCCCCCACATGGTCGTCGCCGACCAGGACCCGCACCTCGGCCACCGGCTCCAGGAGGTGGATCCTGGCGTCGGCCGCCGCCTCGCGCAGGGCGAGCGCGCCCGCCGTCTGGAACGCGGCGTCGGAGGAGTCCACCGAATGCGCCTTGCCGTCGAGCAGCGTGATGCGCACGTCGATCAGCGGGTATCCGGCGGCCACACCCCGCGCGGCCTGCGCGCGCACGCCCTTCTCGACGGACGGGATGAACTGCCGGGGCACGGCGCCGCCCACGACCTTGTCGACGAACTCGATGCCGCTGCCGCCCGGCAGCGGTTCGACCCCGATCTCGCAGATCGCGTACTGGCCGTGGCCGCCGGACTGCTTCACATGGCGGCCGCGTCCCCCCGACTTGCCCGCGAACGTCTCCCGAAGGGAGACCTTGTGGCTCACGACGTCGACCTGCACGCCGTACCTGCTGCGCAGCCGTTCCAGGGCGACATCCGCATGTGCCTCGCCCAGGCACCACAGCACCACCTGGTGGGTGTCCTGGTTCTGTTCCAGGCGCATCGTGGGGTCCTCGGCGACCAGGCGGGACAGCCCCTGGGAGAGCTTGTCCTCGTCCGCCTTGCTGTGCGCCTGGATGGCGAGCGGCAGGAGCGGGTCGGGCATGTCCCAGGGCTCCATCAGGAGCGGGTTGTCCTTGGCCGAAAGGGTGTCGCCCGTCTCGGCGCGGTTCAGTTTGGCGACGCAGGCCAGATCGCCCGCGATGCAGCTGGTGAGCGTGCGCTGCTGCTTGCCGAAGGGGGAGGAGAGCGCACCGATGCGCTCGTCGACGTCATGGTCCTCGTGACCGCGGTCGGCCAGGCCGTGTCCGGAGACGTGCACGGTCTCGTCGGGACGCAGGGTGCCGGAGAAGACGCGTACGAGTGAGACGCGCCCCACGTAGGGGTCGGACGCGGTCTTCACCACCTCGGCTACGAGCGGCCCTCCGGGATCGCAGGTCAGCGCGGGCCGCGCCGCGCCGCCCGGTGTGGTGACGGCGGGGGCCGGGTGCTCGAGAGGCGTGGGGAAGCCGCCCGTGATCAGTTCCAGGAGCTCCACCGTGCCGATGCCCTGCCGGGCGCCGTCGGCCGCGGGGGCGGCCGCGAGCACGGGGTGGAAGGTGCCGCGCGCCACGGCCCGTTCCAGATCCTCCACGAGGGTCTTGAAATCGATGTCCTCGCCGCTGAGATAGCGGTCCATGAGGGACTCGTCCTCGCTCTCGGCGATGATCCCCTCGATCAGTTTGTTGCGTGCGTCCTCGATGAGCGGGAGCTGGTCCTCGCCGGGTTCGGACTCTTTGCGTTCGCCGGACGCGTAGTCGAAGATCCGCTGCGAGAGCAGCCCGACAAGGCCGGTCACCGGCGCGTGCCCGTCAGGACCCTTGGCGCCGTGCAGCGGCAGGTACAGCGGCAGTACGGCGTCGGGGTCGTCGGCGCCGAAAGCCTCGGCGCAGGTCCGCGTCATCTCCCTGAAGTCGGCGCGGGCCGCTTCCAGGTGGGTCACCACGATGGCCCGCGGCATGCCGACCGCCGCGCACTCCTCCCACACCATGCGGGTCGCGCCGTCCACGCCGTCCGCCGCCGAAACGATGAAAAGGGCCGCGTCCGCTGCGCGCAGACCGGCCCGTAACTCGCCGACGAAATCGGCGTACCCAGGGGTGTCCAGGAGATTGATCTTGTAGCCGTCCCAGTCGACGGGGACCAGGGACAGCTGCACCGAGCGTTGCTGCCTGTGCTCTATGTCGTCGTAATCGGAGACGGCGGTCCCGTCCTCCACACGGCCCGCCCGGTTCACCGCCCCCGCGGTCAGCGCGAGGGCCTCCACCAGAGTCGTCTTGCCCGATCCGCTGTGGCCGACCAGCACCACATTCCGTACGGACGCGGGGTGGTCGGCCGCTGTAGCCCTGCCGGCGGCTCCGGGGTGTCCGTTCGCTTTGTCGCCCATGCCTTGGCCTCCCGGTTACGTGCACGGTGAGGAGGCACCGCCCCCTCGGGGATGCTGGCTGCTCGCGGACACGCGGGGGCCGTGTGCGGGTCGGCTCCGGCGACGCCCGCGGTGCTTTCGAGCTTTCCACTCGGGTCACTGTGCGTCCATACGTCGTACGCGATCGTGAGGGGGCGAGCCGGTCCGTCAAGGGCGTGACTACGATGGGCCAGCCGGTGGCCAACAGGGCCGCGCGGCTCACCGACCCCTCGGGAAGGCCATGCTGAACAAGTACGCGCGTGCATTCTTCACGCGTGTTCTCACACCGTTCGCCGCGTTTCTCATCCGTCGCGGCGTGAGCCCCGACGCGGTCACGTTCATCGGTACCGCCGGTGTGGTGGCGGGCGCGCTGGTCTTCTTCCCCCGCGGAGAGCTGTTCTGGGGCACGATCGTCATCACGCTCTTCGTGTTCTCCGACCTCGTCGACGGGAACATGGCGCGGCAGCTGGGACGCTCGAGCCGTTGGGGAGCCTTCCTCGACTCGACGCTCGACCGGGTCGCCGACAGTGCGATCTTCGGCGGCCTCGCGCTCTGGTACGCGGGCTCGGGCGACAGCAACGTCCTGTGCGCCGTCTCCATCTTCTGCCTGGCCAGCGGCCAGGTGGTCTCCTACACGAAGGCGCGCGGCGAGGCGATCGGCCTGCCCGTCGCGGTCAACGGCCTGGTGGAGCGCGCCGAGCGCCTGGTGATCGCGCTGGTCGCCGCGGGTCTCGCGGGGCTGCACAAGTTCGGGGTGCCCGGCATCGACGTACTGCTGCCGATCGCCCTGTGGATCGTCGCCGTCGGCAGCCTCGTCACCCTCGTCCAGCGTGTCGTGACCGTGCGCAAGGAGGCCGCAGAGGCGGACGCCCAGGCTCCGGCGCAGGGCAGTGAGGCCACGTCGTGAAGGACCGGCTGACCGACGCGCTCTACGGAGCCGCCTGGAGTTCGGTCAAGAAGCTCCCCGAACCGGTGGCGGTGCGCCTGGGCCGGACCATCGCCGACGCCGTGTGGAAGCGGCGCGGCAAGGGAGTCCTGCGTCTTGAGGCCAACTACGCGCGCGTGGTGCCCGACGCGAGCCCGCAGCGCCTCGCCGAGCTGTCCAAGGCGGGCATGCGCTCGTACCTGCGCTACTGGATGGAGTCGTTCCGGCTGCCGTCGTGGAGCCGGGAGCGCATCAGGGACGGCGTCGACGTCAAGGACGTCCACCACCTGACCGACGGCCTTGCCGCGGGCAAGGGCGTCATCATCGCGCTTCCGCACCTGGGCAACTGGGACCTGGCGGGCGCGTGGGTCACCACGAAGCTCGAAACGCCGTTCACGACGGTGGCGGAGCGGCTCAAGCCCGAGACGCTGTACGACCGTTTCGTCGCCTACCGCGAGAGCCTGGGCATGGAGGTCCTGCCGCACGAGGGCGGCTCCGCGTTCGGCACCCTGGCGCGGCGGCTGCGCGCGGGCGGCCTGATCTGCCTCGTGTCGGACCGGGACCTTTCGTCGTCCGGCGTCGAGGTGAAGTTCTTCGGGGACACCGCGCGTATGCCCGCGGGGCCCGCGCTCCTCGCGCAGCAGACGGGGGCGCTGTTGCTGCCCGTCACCCTCTGGTATGACGAGTCGCCCGTCATGAAGGGGCGTATTCACGGCCCCATCGATGTCCCCGAGACAGGTACCCGCACGGAGAAGACGTCTGTCATGACGCAGGCGCTGGCAGACGCCTTCGCCACGGGTATCGCCGACCATCCGGAGGACTGGCACATGCTGCAGCGCTTGTGGCTCGCTGATCTCGACCCCGCGAAGGGGACCGCCGACGGTTCCGGGCACCTCGCCGAGGGGACCACGCCGTGAGGATCGGCATCGTCTGCCCTTACTCCTGGGACGTGCCGGGCGGCGTCCAGTTCCACATCCGCGACCTCGCGGAGCACCTGATCCGCCTCGGGCACCAGGTGTCCGTACTGGCCCCCGCGGACGACGAGACACCCCTGCCGCCGTACGTCGTGTCGGCGGGCCGCGCCGTTCCCGTGCCGTACAACGGCTCGGTGGCCCGGCTCAACTTCGGGTTCCTCTCGGCCGCGCGGGTGCGGCGCTGGCTGCACGACGGCACGTTCGACGTCATCCACATCCACGAGCCGACCGCGCCATCGCTCGGCCTTCTCACGTGCTGGACGGCGCAGGGGCCGATTGTGGCCACTTTCCACACGTCCAACCCGCGCTCTCGGGCGATGATCGCCGCGTATCCGATCCTGCAGCCCGCCCTGGAGAAGATCAGCGCGCGCATCGCGGTCAGCGAGTACGCGCGCCGCACGCTCGTCGAGCACCTGGGCGGCGACGCGGTCGTCATCCCGAACGGCGTCGACGTCGACTTCTTCACCAAGGTCGAGCCCAAGGTGGAGTGGCAGGGCGGGACGATCGGCTTCATAGGGCGCATCGACGAACCGCGCAAGGGCCTTCCGGTGCTTATGAAGGCGCTGCCGAAGATCCTCGCCGAGCGTCCCGACACCCGGCTGCTCGTCGCGGGCCGGGGCGACGAACAGGAGGCCGTCTCCTCGCTGCCGGTCGAGATGCGCGAGCGCGTGGAGTTCCTCGGCATGGTCAGCGACGAGGACAAGGCGCGGCTGCTGCGCAGTGTCGACGTGTACGTCGCTCCCAACACCGGGGGCGAGAGCTTCGGGATCATCCTCGTCGAGGCGATGTCGGCGGGCGCACCCGTACTCGCCAGCGATCTGGACGCCTTCGCGCAGGTCCTCGACCAGGGCGGCGCGGGTGACCTGTTCACCAACGAGGACGCGGACTCGCTTGCCGCGGCGGCCCTGCGGCTCCTCGGCGACCCCGAGCGCCGCGAGGAGCTGCGGGAGCGCGGCAGCAAGCACGTGCGCCGCTTCGACTGGTCGACGGTGGGTGCCGACATCCTCTCGGTGTACGAGACGGTGACGGACGGAGCGGCGGCGGTGGCCGCCGACGAACGGTCGAGTTTCCGCTCACGGTTCGGACTCGCACGGGACTGAGTGCTCACGGGGCTCCCCGGCGCGGGCCGGGGAGCCCGGCGGTGAACCGGCATCGCCGATGCGACTAGCCTTCCCCCGGTGACCTCGACACTGATCTGGATCGCGGTAGCCCTCTTCGCGATCGGCCTCTATCTGAGCTGGACCGCGGGCCGGCTCGACCGGCTGCACGCGCGCATCGACGCGGCCCGCGCCGCCCTCGACGCACAGCTGCTGCGCCGCGCGTCGGTCGCCCAGGAGCTGGCCACCTCGGGGGTGCTCGACCCGGCGGCCTCCATCGTGCTCTACGAAGCGGCGCACGCGGCCCGGCAGGCGGAGGAGGAGCACCGTGAGGTCGCCGAGAGCGAGCTCAGCCAGGCGCTGCGCGCGATCTTCGGTGAGGCGCAGCAGGTCGAGGTGGTCCGCGAGGCCCCGGGCGGCGACGAGGCGGCGACCGAACTGGCGGCGGCCGTGCGCCGGGTGCCGATGGCCAGGCGCTTCCACAACGACGCCGTACGCGCGGCCCGCGCCCTGCGCAGGCACCGCAAGGTCCGCTGGTTCCGCCTCGCGGGCCACGCGCCGTTCCCCATGGCCTTCGAGATGGACGACGAACCGCCGGTCGCGCTGGCCGACCGCGCGACCGCGTAGAGCCACCGCTGAGAGCCACCGCATCCTCGCTGACCAGGAGCGTTGGGGAAAAATGAGCCACCGGTCACCCATTGGCCCTTGCTGTGGCCTGGTCGCCGGGAGTTTCCTCGTAGACGCAGGAACCCGTCTTCAGCGAGCGAGGTCAACTCCGTGTCCAGCACCCCCAGCAGCAACCAGTCGCCCGAGACCGGCACCGCGCGCGTCAAGCGCGGCATGGCCGAGCAGCTTAAGGGCGGCGTCATCATGGACGTGGTCAACGCCGAGCAGGCGAAGATCGCCGAGGACGCCGGCGCCGTCGCCGTCATGGCCCTGGAGCGGGTCCCGGCCGACATCCGCAAGGACGGCGGCGTGGCCCGGATGTCCGACCCGAACATGATCGAAGAGATCATCGAGGCCGTCTCCATCCCGGTCATGGCCAAGTCCCGCATCGGCCACTTCGTCGAGGCCCAGGTGCTCCAGTCGCTCGGCGTCGACTACATCGACGAGTCCGAGGTCCTGACCCCGGCCGACGAGGTCAACCACAGCGACAAGTTCGCCTTCACGACCCCGTTCGTGTGTGGCGCCACCAACCTGGGCGAGGCCCTGCGCCGCATCGCCGAGGGCGCGGCCATGATCCGCTCCAAGGGCGAGGCCGGCACCGGCAACGTCGTCGAGGCCGTGCGTCACCTGCGCCAGATCAAGAACGAGATCGCCAGGCTGCGCGGCTTCGACAACAACGAGCTGTACGCCGCCGCCAAGGACCTCCGCGCCCCGTACGAGCTGGTCAAGGAGATCTCCGAGCTCGGCAAGCTGCCGGTGGTCCTCTTCTCGGCCGGTGGCGTCGCCACCCCCGCCGACGCCGCCCTGATGCGCCAGCTCGGTGCCGAGGGTGTCTTCGTGGGCTCCGGCATCTTCAAGTCGGGCGACCCGGCCGCGCGTGCCGCCGCCATCGTGAAGGCCACCACCTTCTACGACGACCCCAAGATCATCGCGGACGCGTCCCGCAACCTCGGCGAGGCCATGGTCGGCATCAACTGCGACACCCTCCCCGAGGCCGAGCGCTACGCGAACCGTGGCTGGTAGGGCACTCCGTAGATGACTGACACCCCTGCAGTCGACACCCCTGTAGTCGACACCCCTGTGGGCGACACCCCTGTGGTCGGCGTCCTGGCTCTCCAGGGCGATGTACGGGAACACTTGATCGCCCTGGCCTCGGCGGACGCCGTTGCCAGGCCGGTCAGGCGCCCCGAAGAGCTGGCCGAGGTGGACGGCCTCGTCATCCCCGGCGGCGAATCCACCACCATCTCCAAACTGGCCGCCCTCTTCGGCCTGATGGAGCCCCTTCGCGCGCGCGTGCGCGACGGCATGCCGGTCTACGGCAGCTGCGCGGGCATGATCATGCTCGCCGACAAGATCCTCGATCCGCGCTCGGAGCAGGAGACCTTCGGCGGCATCGACATGATCGTGCGCCGCAACGCCTTCGGGCGGCAGAACGAGTCCTTCGAGGCGGCCGTCGACATCGCGGGCATCGACGGCGACCCCGTGGAGGGCGTCTTCATCCGTGCCCCCTGGGTCGAGTCGGTCGGCGCGCGCGTCGAGGTGCTCGCCGAGCACGAGGGGCACATCGTCGCCGTACGCCAGGGCAACGCCCTCGCGACGTCGTTCCACCCGGAGCTGACGGGCGACCACCGCGTGCACGAGCTGTTCGTCGGGATGGTGCGGGGGCACGCGGCGGCGGGATCCTAGTAGGATCTCTGCGTTCGTACAGTTGGGTAACGCGAAGGAGACAGGCAGATGTCCGGCCACTCTAAATGGGCTACGACGAAGCACAAGAAGGCCGTGATTGACGCCAAGCGCGGCAAGCTCTTCGCGAAGATGATCAAGAACATCGAGGTTGCGGCCCGCACGGGCGGCGCCGACGTGTCCGGGAACCCGACCCTCTTCGACGCCATCCAGAAGGCCAAGAAGAGCTCGGTCCCGAACAAGAACATCGACTCCGCGGTCAAGCGCGGCGCCGGTCTCGAAGCCGGTGGCGCCGAGTACGAGACGATCATGTACGAGGGCTACGGCCCGAACGGCGTCGCGGTGCTCATCGAGTGCCTCACGGACAACCGCAACCGCGCGGCATCGGACGTACGCGTCGCGATGACCCGCAACGGCGGCTCCATGGCCGACCCGGGCTCCGTCTCGTACCTCTTCAACCGCAAGGGCGTCGTCGTCGTCTCCAAGGGCGAGGGCGAGCTGTCCGAGGACGACGTTCTCGGCGCGGTCCTGGACGCGGGCGCCGAAGAGGTCAACGACCTCGGCGAGTCCTTCGAGGTGCTCAGCGAGGCCACCGACCTGGTCGCGGTCCGCACCGCCCTCCAGGAGGCCAGCATCGACTACGACTCGGCCGACGCCAACTTCGTCCCGACCATGCAGGTCGAGCTGGACGAGGACGGCGCGCGGAAGATCTTCAAGCTCATCGACGCGCTCGAGGACAGCGACGACGTGCAGAACGTCTTCGCCAACTTCGACGTGAGCGACGAGGTCATGGAGAAGGTCGACGCGTAGCGCTGCCGCGAGTTGAGCAGTTTCGGCGGGCCGGGTGGGACACACGTCCACCGGCCCGCCGCTGTTGTCGGTGGCAGCGGATAGCCTGGCGTGAAGTCAAAGATCGTCGCCGCGGCGAGGGGAGGGGCGCACATGCGCGTACTGGGGGTGGACCCCGGACTGACCCGGTGCGGTGTGGGGGTCGTCGACGGAGTCGCCGGACGCCCCCTGACCATGCGCGCGGTCGGCGTCGTCCGTACGCCCGCCGATGCCGAGCTCGGCCACCGACTGGTCGCCATCGAGCAGGGCATCGAGCAGTGGCTCGACGAACACGACCCCGAAGTCCTCGCCGTGGAGCGGGTGTTCAGCCAGCACAACGTACGTACGGTGATGGGCACCGCCCAGGCCAGCGCCGTGGCCATGCTCTGTGCGTCGCGCCGCGGCATCCCCGTCGCCCTGCACACGCCCAGCGAGGTCAAGGCCGCCGTCACCGGCAGCGGCCGTGCCGACAAGGCGCAGGTCGGGGCGATGGTCACCCGCCTCCTGCGGCTCGACGCACCGCCCAAGCCCGCCGACGCGGCGGACGCCCTCGCCCTCGCCATCTGTCACATCTGGCGCGCCCCCGCCCAGAACCGGCTCCAGCAGGCAGTCGCCCAGAACCGTCTCCAGCAGGCCGCGGCCCTGCACGCGTCGAAGACCGCCACAGGACAGACAGCTCAGACAGCCCAGAAAGGCCGTACCGCATGATCGCCTTCGTCAGCGGCCCCGTCGCCGCCCTCGCCCCCGATGCCGCGGTGGTCGAGGTCGGCGGTGTCGGCATGGCCATCCAGTGCACGCCGAACACGCTCTCCACCCTGCGCATCGGCCAGCCGGCCAAGCTGGCCACCTCCCTCGTCGTCCGGGAGGACTCCCTCACCCTGTACGGCTTCGCGGACGACGACGAGCGCCAGACCTTCGAGCTCCTGCAGACCGCGAGCGGCGTCGGACCGCGCCTCGCGCAGGCCATGCTCGCCGTGCACAGCCCTGACGCGCTGCGCCGCGCGGTCGCCACCGGCGACGAGAAGGCGCTCACCGCGGTCCCTGGCATCGGCAAGAAGGGCGCCCAGAAGCTGCTCCTGGAGTACAAGGACCGCCTCGGCGAGCCCCTCGGCAGGGGCGGCCCCGCGATCGGCACCCCCGTCACCTCCGGCTGGAGCGACCAGCTGCACGCGGCGCTCATCGGCCTCGGGTACGCCACGCGCGAGGCGGACGAAGCCGTCGCCGCCGTCACCCCGCAGGCCGAGGCGTCCGAGAAGCCGCAGGTGGGCCAGCTCCTCAAGGCCGCCCTTCAGACGCTGAACCGCACCCGCTAGCCATACGCAGCACCCTGCCCACCAGAACCACATCGCGAGGCGAGCTCATGAACTGGGACGAGACGACCGACGACGCGACCGCCGCACCCGACGCGGCCGAGCGGCTCGTCGGTGCGTCCGCCGACGGCGAGGACCAGGCGGTCGAGGCCGCCCTTCGCCCCAAGGACCTGGACGAGTTCATCGGCCAGGAGAAGGTCCGCGAACAGCTCGACCTCGTCCTGCGCGCGGCCCGCGCGCGGGGTGCCACCGCCGACCACGTCCTGCTCTCCGGCGCTCCAGGACTCGGCAAGACCACCCTCTCGATGATCATCGCGGCCGAGATGGGCGCCCCGATCCGCATCACCAGCGGTCCCGCCATCCAGCACGCGGGCGACCTCGCCGCGATCCTCTCCTCCCTCCAGGAGGGCGAGGTCCTCTTCCTCGACGAGATCCACCGGATGTCCCGGCCCGCCGAAGAGATGCTCTACATGGCGATGGAGGACTTCCGCGTCGACGTCATCGTCGGCAAGGGCCCCGGCGCCACCGCCATCCCGCTGGAACTGCCGCCCTTCACCCTGGTCGGCGCCACCACGCGCGCGGGCCTGCTGCCGCCACCGCTGCGCGACCGCTTCGGTTTCACCGCGCACATGGAGTTCTACGAACCGGCCGAGCTCGAGCGCGTGATCCACCGCTCCGCGCAACTGCTCGACGTGGCGATCGACGCGGACGGCGCCGCCGAGATCGCGGGACGCTCGCGCGGCACGCCCCGTATCGCCAACCGTCTGCTGCGCCGCGTGCGGGACTACGCACAGGTCAAGGCCGACGGAGAGATCGACAGGGACATCGCGTGCGCCGCCCTCAAGGTCTATGAAGTGGACGACCGGGGCCTCGACCGCCTCGACCGCGCCGTCCTGGAGGCACTGCTCAAGCTCTTCGGCGGCGGACCCGTCGGCCTTTCGACGCTCGCGGTCGCCGTGGGGGAGGAGCGCGAGACGGTCGAAGAGGTGGCCGAGCCCTTCCTGGTGCGGGAGGGACTGCTCGCGCGCACCCCGCGCGGCCGGGTCGGGACGCCCGCGGCATGGGCGCATCTCGGGCTTGTTCCCCCGCGACAGGCGGGCGGAATCGGACAAGGGGACCTGTTCGGGGCGTGACGGCGCGCGTAGTCGCACGGTCAGGAACTGCGGTGCCATGCTGAGCGTTGTTCGTTAGGTGCGGACTCGCTTAGACTCCGCCGATGCCGCCTTTGCGGGCGGCGCGCCCACCCCCGTCCATCAGGCCGCTTACCTGCGCGGTCATGCGAAGGAAACTCCGTCCCGTGAATATCGTGACCCTCCTCCCGTTCATCGTGCTCATCGGGGCCATGTTCCTGATGACCCGCTCCGCCAAGAAGAAGCAGCAGGCGGCCGCGGCGATGCGTAACGAGATGCAGCCCGGCACCGGCATCCGCACGATCGGGGGCATGTACGCCACCGTCAAGGAGGTTCACGACGACGCCGTCCTCCTCGAGGTGGCTCCGGGCGTGCACGCGTTCTACGCGAAGAACTCCATCGGCGCCGTTCTCGAGGACGAGGAGTACAACCGCATCGTCCACGGCACGAGTGCCGACCTGAAGTCGGACAACCCTGTCGTCCCGGACGACGCTTCCTCCCTCACCGAGACCGACGAGCCCGCCGCCGACGCTTCCGACGACTCGCCCATCGACCTCGGCAAGAAGGACGCGGACAGCGCCCCCGAGGCCGACGACGCCGAGCCGAAGAAGACCGACGGCGAGTCCGACGCGAAGTAGCCACCACCGGGGTCCGTGGGGCGCGCCGCTCGCGCTGCCACGGTCCCCTCAGTGCGTGGGTTTCGTGACGGGTCTCGACACCATTTCATGGCCGCCCAACCCGGGAACTCCCCGCTCAGCGCTGGGGCAGTGCACCGGACGCCAGGCGGTTGGACAGGGAGAACGAGAAGGTGGCAGCACCTAAGAAGGGCCGAAGGCAGAGCGCCCCGGGCAAGCCGGGCCGCTCTTTGGTCTTCATCCTGATCGCCCTCGTGGCGCTCACCGGAGGGATGTTCCTCTCAGGGAACTCGACGCCTCGCCTCGGCATCGACCTCGCCGGCGGCACGAGCATCACGCTCCAGGCGAAGAACGAGCCGGGCCAGAAGAACGCGATCAACCCGACCAACATGAACACCGCGGTCAGCATCATCAACAACCGCGTCAATGGTCTGGGTGTGTCCGAGGCCGAGGTGCAGACCCAGGGCGAAGACAACATCATCGTCAACATCCCCAAGGGCACGAACGAGAAGCAGGCGCGCGAGCAGGTCGGTACGACCGCTCAGCTCTACTTCCGTCCCGTCCTGACGGTGGCCGCCGGTGAGCCCACCCCCGAGCCGTCCGCGAGCTCGTCCGGCAAGGACAAGGAAAAGGACAAGAGCAAGGACACGCCCAAGGCGACCGGCTCGCCCAGCCCCCAGGGCCGTGCCGTCACCGACGGTCTGAAGGCCGACGCGACGCCGACCCCCAAGGCCTCGGACAAGGGCAGCGACAAGGACAAGGGGGCGCCGACTCCCACCCCGTCCGCAGACCCGGCCACCGCGGCGCTGCAGAAGAAGTTCACCGAGCTCGACTGCACCGACAAGGCGCAGCGCGGCAAGGTCGGCGACGGCGTCAAGGCGAGCGAGCAGACCATCGCCTGTGGCAAGAACAACGCGGGCCAGTGGGAGAAGTACGTCCTCGGTCCGGCCGAGCTGAACGGCAAGGACGTCGACGACGCCAAGGCGACGATCAACCAGCAGAGTGGTGCCTGGGTCGTCAACATGGAGTTCACGGGCGGCGGCTCGAAGAAGTTCGCGAAGACGACCAGCAAGCTCTCGCAGCAGCAGCAGCCGATGAACCAGTTCGCCATCGTCCTGGACGGCGAGGTGGCCTCGGCCCCCAGCGTCAACACGACGCTGAACTCGAACGCCGAGATCTCCGGCAGCTTCACCCAGGAGTCGGCCCAGGACCTCGCCAACATCCTGTCGTACGGCGCGCTGCCGCTCACCTTCCACGAGCAGAGCGTCACCACCGTCAGCCCGGCGCTCGGTGGCGAGCAGCTGCACGCCGGTCTGATCGCCGGTGCCATCGGCCTCGCGCTCGTCATCATCTACCTGGTGGTCTACTACCGCGGGCTCTCGCTGATCGCCATCGCGAGCCTCCTGGTCTCGGCCGCCCTGACGTACACCCTGATGACGCTGCTCGGCCCGGCCATCTCCTTCACCCTGAACCTGCCCGCGGTGTGTGGTGCGATCGTTGCGATCGGTATCACCGCGGACTCGTTCATCGTGTTCTTCGAACGCGTCAGGGACGAGATCAGAGAGGGGCGCACCCTGCGGCCCGCCGTCGAGCGCGCCTGGCCGCGCGCCCGGCGCACCATCCTCGTCTCCGACTTCGTGTCGTTCCTCGCCGCCGCGGTGCTCTTCGTCGTCACGGTCGGCAAGGTCCAGGGCTTCGCGTTCACGCTCGGCCTGACCACGCTGCTCGACGTTGTGGTGGTGTTCTTCTTCACCAAGCCGCTGATGACCCTCATGGCGCGCAAGCCGTTCTTCTCGAACGGCCACAAGTGGTCCGGCCTCGACCCCAAGCGGCTCGGTGCCAAGCCCCCGCTGCGCCGTCCCCGCCGCGCCACTGGTTCGTCCGCTGGCCCTGTCGACCCGAAGGAGGCGTGAGATGTCGAAGCTCGGCAATCTCGGCGCCAGGCTCTACCGCGGTGAGGTCGGCTACGACTTCGTCGGCAAGCGCAAGATCTGGTACGGCATCTCGATCCTGATCACCATCACGGCCATCGTCGGCCTTGCGGTGCGCGGCCTGAACATGGGCATCGAGTTCGAGGGCGGTGCCGTCTTCACCACCCCGAAGACCAGCGTCTCGGTAGCGCAGGCGGAGAAGTACGGCGAAGACGCCTCCGGTCATGACGCGGTCGTCCAGGAGCTCGGCTCCGGCGGTCTGCGCATCCAGGTCGCAGGTGTCGACACCGCAAAGTCCGACCAGATCAAGGCCGATCTGGCGAAGAACATGGACCTCAAGCCCGAGTCCATCAACGCCGACCTCGTGGGCCCCAGTTGGGGTGAGCAGATCAGCAAGAAGGCCTGGACGGGCCTGATCATCTTCATGGTCCTCGTGGTGATCTATCTGGCGATCGCCTTCGAGTGGCGCATGGCGGCCGCCGCGCTGATCGCCCTGATCCACGACCTCACGATCACCGTCGGTGTGTACGCACTGGTGGGCTTCGAGGTCACCCAGGGCACGATCATCGGCCTGCTCACGATCCTCGGTTATTCGCTGTACGACACCGTGGTGGTCTTCGACAGCTTGAAGGAGCAGTCGAAGGACCTCACCAAGCAGACGCGGTGGACCTACAGCGAGGTCGCCAACCGAAGCATCAACAGCACCCTGGTGCGCTCGATCAACACCACGGTCGTCGCGCTCCTGCCGGTCGCCGGACTGCTCTTCATCGGCGGCGGCTTCCTCGGCGCGGGCATGCTCAACGACATCTCGCTGTCGCTGTTCGTCGGCCTCGCCGCCGGTGCGTACTCCTCGATCTTCATCGCCACGCCGCTCGTCGCCGATCTCAAGGAGACCGAGCCGCAGATGAAGGCGCTCAAGAAGCGCGTCCTCGCCAAGCGTGCCGCTGCCGCGGCCAAGGGCGAGTCCGTGGAGAGCGCCGGGCGGGCCGAGGATGACGACGACGAGCCGCAGGACGATGAGCCCGCGGGGGCGACCCCCGCAGGTGTCGTCGGCCCGCGCATCCAGCCGGCCTCGCGGGGCCGGGGCCGCGGCCGTCCTTCGGGGAAGCGCCGATGACCGAGCTCGCCGGAACGACGGAGTTGCTGCTCAGCCGCATCCGAGACGTTCCCGATTACCCCGAGCCCGGGGTGATGTTCAAGGACATCACGCCGCTCCTCGCGGACCCGGAGGCGTTCGCCGCACTGACCGAGGCCCTCGCGGACCTCGCTGTGCGGTACGGCGCCACGAAGATCGTCGGCCTGGAGGCCCGCGGCTTCATCCTGGGCGCCCCGGTCGCGCTGCGCGCCGGGCTCGGGTTCATTCCCGTACGGAAGGCGGGCAAGCTCCCCGGAGCGACGCTCAGCCAGTCGTACGACCTGGAGTACGGCAGCGCCGAGATCGAGGTGCACGCCGAGGATCTCGCCGCCGACGACCGCGTCATGGTCATCGACGACGTCCTGGCGACCGGCGGCACCGCCGAGGCGTCCGTGCGGCTCATCCGCCGTGCGGGCGCTCAGGTGGCCGGTGTGGCGGTCCTGATGGAGCTCGGCTTCCTCGATGGCCGCGCCAAGCTGGAGACGACGCTGGAGGGCGCCCCGCTGGAGGCCCTTCTCATTGTCTGAGCAGCGACCACGCACACCCTGAGGCGGGCCCGGAGGAATCCGGTGCCCGCCTTGGGTGTTTCTTCTGTAGAGACGTCGGGTTCGCCGTGTGGAAACCTCAGGTGTTTCTTCCGTAGTGAGACGTCTCACGGGCTGAGGGCGAGCCAAAGGTCCAGGATCGATACCATGGGCTCTTCGGGGCCTGACCCAAGGACCCGGATCGCGCACGCACAGGGAGCGCCTCTTGCCAGACGAGTCCAAGGCACTCACCGCCGCCAAGGCCGCAGAGCAGGCCCAGCGCGCTGCGGCGTCCACTCCTGCGTCCGCGAAGGGCGCCACGCCCGCCAAGGGTGCGACGCCCGCGACGCCCGCCAAGGGCGCGACACCGGCGAAGCAGGAGAGCACGCCTCCCGGCGCCAAGCCCGCACCGAGCACGCCCGGCGACGCCGCCAAGCGTGACAAGCCGGCCGTCGAGCCGTCGCGGCCCAAGCCCCCCACCGATGCCCGCGCCGGCAGCACGACCCCCACGCCACGGCCCACCGCGGCCAAGAACGAGCGCTCCGGCTCCTCCAACCGCGTACGCGCCCGCCTCGCCCGCCTGGGCGTCCAGCGCTCGAACCCGTACAACCCGGTCCTGGAGCCGCTGCTGCGGATAGTGCGCAGCAACGACCCCAAGATCGAGACGGCGACGCTGCGCCAGATCGAGAAGGCCTACCAGGTCGCCGAGCGCTGGCACCGCGGCCAGAAGCGCAAGAGCGGCGACCCGTACATCACGCATCCCCTCGCCGTGACGACGATCCTCGCCGAGCTCGGCATGGATCCGGCCACCCTGATGGCGGGTCTCCTGCACGACACGGTCGAGGACACCGAGTACGGCCTCGACACCCTCAAGCGCGACTTCGGCGACCAGGTCGCCCTGCTCGTCGACGGCGTCACCAAGCTGGACAAGGTCAAGTTCGGCGAGGCCGCGCAGGCCGAGACCGTCCGCAAGATGGTCGTCGCCATGGCCAAGGACCCCCGCGTCCTGGTCATCAAGCTCGCCGACCGCCTGCACAACATGCGCACGATGCGCTATCTCAAGCGGGAGAAGCAGGAGAAGAAGGCCCGCGAGACCCTTGAGATCTACGCGCCGCTGGCCCACCGCCTGGGCATGAACACCATCAAGTGGGAGCTGGAGGACCTCGCCTTCGCGATCCTCTACCCCAAGATGTACGACGAGATCGTGCGTCTGGTCGCCGAGCGCGCCCCCAAGCGCGACGAGTACCTCGCCATAGTGACCGACGAGGTCCAGGCCGACCTGCGCGCCGCCCGCATCAAGGCCACCGTCACCGGGCGCCCGAAGCACTACTACAGCGTCTACCAGAAGATGATCGTCCGAGGCCGCGACTTCGCCGAGATCTACGACCTGGTGGGCATCCGCGTCCTCGTCGACACGGTCCGCGACTGCTATGCCGCCCTCGGCACGGTCCACGCGCGATGGAATCCGGTCCCCGGCCGGTTCAAGGACTACATCGCGATGCCGAAGTTCAACATGTACCAGTCGCTGCACACCACGGTGATCGGCCCCAGCGGCAAGCCCGTCGAGCTCCAGATCCGTACGTTCGACATGCACCGCCGCGCCGAGTACGGCATCGCCGCGCACTGGAAGTACAAGCAGGAGCCGTCCGCAGGCGCCTCCAAGGTGCGCACCGACGTGCCGAGGAAGGCCGGTGGCAAGGACGACCACCTCAATGACATGGCGTGGCTGCGCCAGCTCCTGGACTGGCAGAAGGAGACCGAGGACCCCAGCGAGTTCCTCGAATCGCTCCGTTTCGACCTGTCGCGCAACGAAGTCTTCGTCTTCACGCCGAAGGGCGACGTCATAGCGCTCCCGGCGGGCGCGACCCCGGTCGACTTCTCGTACGCGGTCCATACCGAGGTCGGTCACCGCACCATAGGGGCACGGGTCAACGGACGGCTCGTGCCGCTCGAATCGACCCTGGACAACGGCGACCTGGTGGAGGTCTTCACCTCCAAGGCGGCCGGTGCGGGCCCCTCCCGCGACTGGCTCGGCTTCGTCAAGTCACCACGGGCGCGCAACAAGATCCGTGCGTGGTTCTCCAAGGAGCGCCGCGACGAGGCCATCGAGCAGGGCAAGGACGCCATCGCGCGTGCCATGCGCAAGCAGAACCTGCCGATCCAGCGCATCCTGACGGGCGACTCGCTGGTCACGCTCGCCCACGAGATGCGCTACCCCGACATCTCGTCCCTCTACGCGGCGATCGGCGAAAGCCACGTCACCGCGCAGTCCGTCGTGCAGAAGCTCGTCCAGGCGCTCGGCGGCGAGGAGGCCGCCAACGAGGACATCGCCGAGAGCGCACCGCCCTCGCGCGGCCACAGCAAGCGCCGCGCCAACGCCGACCCCGGTGTCGTCGTCAAGGGCGTCGAAGACGTGTGGATCAAGCTGGCCCGCTGCTGTACGCCCGTCCCCGGGGACCCGATCATCGGCTTCGTCACGCGCGGCAGCGGCGTATCGGTGCACCGCAGCGACTGTGTGAACGTCGACTCGCTCTCCCGCGAGCCCGAGCGCATCCTCGAGGTCGAGTGGGCGCCCACCCAGTCCTCGGTCTTCCTGGTCGCCATCCAGGTAGAGGCACTTGACCGCTCGCGCCTGCTCTCGGACGTCACGCGCATCCTCTCGGACCAGCACGTGAACATCCTGTCCGCGGCCGTCCAGACGTCCCGCGACCGGGTCGCCACCTCGCGCTTCACGTTCGAGATGGGCGACCCCAAGCACCTGGGCCATGTGCTCAAGGCGGTCAGGGGAGTCGAGGGTGTGTACGACGTGTACAGGGTGACGTCGGCACGGCGGCCTTAAGCGGCCAGTAGAGCAGGGGGCGAGATGCCCCGAACATGCTGAGGGGCTTGCGTACGGTGCGTACGCAAGCCCCTCAGCATGTGAACCTCTGACTAGCCGCCGAACTCGTGCAGACCCTTCAGCGCCTGGTCGAGCAGCGCCTGACGGCCGTCAAGCTCCCTCTGGAGCTTGTCGGCCTTGGCGTTGTTGCCCGCCGCACGCGCCTTCTCGATCTGCTCGACCAGCTTGTCGACAGCGGCCTGCAGTTGACCGGTCAGACCCGCGGCACGCGCACGTGCCTCAGGGTTCGTACGGCGCCACTCGGCCTCCTCGGACTCCTGCAGGGCCCGCTCCACCGCCTGCATCCGGCCCTCGACCTTCGGCCGTGCGTCACGCGGGACGTGGCCGATGGCCTCCCAGCGCTCGTTGAGCGCACGGAACGCGGCACGCGCCGACTTGAGGTCCTTCACCGGGACGAGCTTCTCGGCCTCCTCGGCCAGCTCCTCCTTCAGCTTCAGGTTCTCCGTCTGCTCGGCGTCCCGCTCCGCGAAGACCGAGCTGCGCGCCGCGAAGAACACGTCCTGGGCGCCGCGGAAGCGGTTCCACAGGTCGTCCTCGTGCTCGCGCTGGGCGCGGCCCGCGGCCTTCCACTCGGTCATCAGGTCGCGGTAACGCGCGGCCGTGGGACCCCAGTCGGTCGAACCGGAGAGGGCCTCGGCCTCGCCGACCAGCTTCTCCTTGGTCTTGCGGGCCTCTTCGCGCTGGGCGTCCAGTGAGGCGAAGTGGGCCTTGCGGCGCTTGGAGAACGCCGAGCGGGCGTGCGAGAAGCGGTGCCACAGCTCGTCGTCCGACTTGCGGTCGAGGCGCGGCAGACCCTTCCAGGTGTCCACCAGGGCGCGAAGCCGCTCGCCCGCCGCCCGCCACTGCTCGCTCTGGGCGAGCTCCTCGGCCTCGACGACCAGCGCCTCCTTGGAGTGCCTGGCCTCGTCCGACTGCTTGGCCTTCTGGACCTTGCGCTCTTCCCGGCGTGCGTCGACGGTCTCGACGAGCTTGTCCAGGCGCGTGCTCAAGGCGTCCAGATCGCCGACCGCGTGTGCCTCGTCCACCTGCGTGCGCAGGTGGTCGATGGCGGTCATGGCGTCCTTGGCCGACAGGTCGGTCGTCTTCACCCGGCGCTCGAGAAGTCCGATCTCGACGACCAGACCGTCGTACTTGCGCTCGAAGTAGGCAAGGGCCTCATCAGGAGATCCCGCTTTCCACGAACCGACTTCGCGCTCAGTGCCGTCGGCCTTGCGCACGTACACGGTCCCCGTCTCGTCGACGCGGCCCCACGGGTCGCTGCTCACAGCGCCTCCTCCACATGATGCCTGCGCAGGGCCTTGAGGCCCCCCGGCATCGTCCACAGTTTCGTCACCGCCAACATAGGCGACCGGCGGGGCGGCTGTCCGCATCCCGCACATTGGAAGTTTGCCTGCCGACGGTCAGGATTTCGACACGGTCGCCTTGTTGATGACGACCGTCGCGTTCGGGGCGCCCTCGCCCTGCCCGGTGCTCTCGCCGGCGTCGGCAATCTTCTTGAGCACCTTCATCCCGGAATCGGAAATGGTCCCGAACGGTGTGTAGTCGGGCGGGAGCTGACTGTCCTGGTAGACCAGGAAGAACTGGCTGCCACCGGAGTTCCGGCCCGTCTTCTCCTGGGCCTTGTACTGGTTGGCCATCGCGACCGTGCCCGCCGGATACACGTTCCCCTTCAGCTTCTTGTCCTTGAGATTCTCGTCGGGGATCGTGTAGCCGGGGCCGCCCTCGCCGGTGCCCTTCGGGTCGCCGCACTGCAGGACGTAGATGCCGCCCGAGACGAGCCGGTGGCACTTCGTGTGGTCGAGGTAGCCCTTGTTCACCAGGAAGTTGAAGGAGTTGACCGTGTGCGGGGCCTTCGCCGCCGAGAGGGCGAGGTCGATGTCGCCGCAGGTGGTGCTCAGCTTCATCGCGTAGTCCGCCGACTTGTCGATCGAGAGCGCCGGCTCCTTCTTGAAGCTGAGCGGCTTCACCTTGCCGCCCGCGGGCTTCTCGCAGGGGTCCGCCTTGGCGGTGGGGCTCGCGGCTGCCTCGTCCTTCGGCTTGCCGTCGTCGTCGAAGGCGCCTGCCGCGTACGACACCGCGCCACCGGCCAGGACCACCGCGAGCGCCGAGGCGATCACCGCGTTGCGCATCCGCGCCTTGCGCCGCGCCGACTCCCGGCGCTGCTGCTGCCGCAAGAACTTCTCCCGGGCGAGCTGACGCCGCCGCTGATCGTTGCTGACCACCGGGTGATCTCTCCTCTGCGTGGATGACCGCTTCTGTTTGCCCCGTACCGTATATGGGTTAGCTGTGGAATCGGGAGCGCCGGTAGGCTCTGATCTGCCGCGACCTGCGCGGTCACCTCCGCCGGACGACGAACGAAGGACGATCGTGCTCATTGCCGGGTTTCCTGCCGGGGCCTGGGGCACCAACTGCTACGTGGTCGCCCCCGCCGCAGGCGAGGAGTGCGTGATCATCGACCCGGGCCATCAGGCCACCGAGGGAGTCGAGGACGCACTCAAGAAGCATCGGCTCAAGCCCGTCGCCGTCGTCCTCACCCATGGCCACATCGACCATGTCGCCTCGGTCGTGCCGGTCTGCGGGGCGCATGACGTGCCCGCGTGGATCCACCCCGACGACCGGTACATGATGAGCGACCCGGAGAAGGGCATAGGCCGTTCCTTCGGCGCGCAGCTCCTCGGTGAACTGACCGTGGGGGAGCCCTCCGACGTCAAGGAACTGACGGACGGCGCGCGCCTGAAGCTCGCAGGTCTCGACTTCTCCGTCGCGCACGCGCCGGGGCATACGAAGGGGTCGGTGACCTTCCAGTTGCCCGAGTCCGCCGAGGTTCCCTCGGTGTTCTTCTCGGGCGACCTGCTCTTCGCCGGCTCCATCGGACGCACCGACCTGCCCGGTGGATCGCAGGACGAGATGCTCGAGTCGCTGGCGCGCGTGTGCCTGCCGCTCGACGACTCGACCGTGGTCCTGCCGGGTCACAACGAGCACACGACGATCGGCCGTGAGCGCGCCACCAACCCGTATCTGCGCCAGGTGGCCGCCGGCCAGGGAGCCGACGCTCCCCGACGAGGAATGTGACGAGAAAACCGTGAGCACCTTCAAGGCCCCCAAGGGCACCTACGACCTCCTTCCGCCGGACTCGGCGAAGTACCTGGCGGTGCGCGATGCCATCGCCACGCCGCTGCGCAACTCCGGTTACGGCTACGTCGAGACGCCCGGCTTCGAGAACGTCGAGCTGTTCTCGCGCGGCGTCGGCGAGTCCACCGACATCGTCTCCAAGGAGATGTACGCCTTCGAGACCAAGGGCGGCGACCAGCTCGCCCTGCGCCCCGAGGGCACCGCGTCCGTCCTTCGCGCGGCCCTGGAGGCCAACCTGCACAAGGCGGGCAACCTCCCGGTCAAGCTCTGGTACTCCGGCTCGTACTACCGCTACGAGCGCCCGCAGAAGGGCCGCTACCGCCACTTCTCGCAGGTCGGCGCGGAGGCGATCGGCGCGGAGGACCCGGCTCTCGACGCCGAGTTGATCATCCTTGCCGACCAGGCGTACCGCTCGCTCGGCCTCTCCCAGTTCCGCATCCTGCTGAACTCGCTCGGCGACAAGGAGTGCCGCCCCGTCTACCGCGCCGCGCTGCAGGACTTCCTGCGCGGGCTGGACCTGGACGAGGAGACACGTCGACGTATCGACATCAACCCGCTGCGGGTCCTTGACGACAAGCGCGACGACGTTCAGAAGCAGCTGGTCGGCGCCCCGATGCTGCGCGACTACCTGTGCGACGCGTGCACGGCGTACCACAAGCAGGTGCGTGAGCTCCTGACGTCGGAGGGCGTCGCGTACGAGGACGACCCGAAGCTGGTCCGCGGCCTGGACTACTACACCCGTACGACCTTCGAGTTCGTCCACGACGGTCTCGGCTCGCAGTCCGCGGTGGGCGGCGGCGGTCGCTACGACGGCCTTTCCGAGATGATCGGCGGCCCCTCGCTGCCGTCGGTCGGCTGGGCGCTCGGCGTCGACCGCACGGTCCTCGCCCTGGAGGCGGAGGGCGTGGAGCTCGAACTGCCCTCGGCGACCAGCGTGTTCGCGGTGCCGCTCGGCGAGGAGGCCAGGCGGGTCCTGTTCTCCAAGGTGACGGAGTTGCGCAGGGCGGGCGTCGCGGCCGACTTCTCGTACGGCGGGAAGGGCCTCAAGGGAGCCATGAAGAACGCCAACCGCAGCGGCGCGCGCTTCACGATCGTCGCCGGTGAGCGGGACCTCGCCGAGGGTGTCGTGCAGCTCAAGGACATGGAGTCCGGTGAGCAGGACGCCGTCGCGGTGGACTCCATCGTGGACGTCCTGAAGGGCAAGCTGGCCTAGCCTCGCGCGAGGACGAAGACGGAGGGCCCCGGCGAACCGAACGCCCGGGGCCCTTCGCGCGTACCTCCTTATGTCCATCGAACGGTGGACACCCGCGCGCGTGCGGCACAATGTCCGTGCCCGCAGGCCCCCACAAGCGACGGAACGGCGTGATGAGCAAGACGACCCCGGCAAGCGAGAGCCGCCCCTCCGACCACGATCACGAGCGGGACGGGGCGGACGCGGACGCGCCACGCAGTGTCGGCGGGAGCCGTGCGTTCGCGCTGCTCCTGGTGATCACGGGTGCGGCGGGTCTGCTCGCGGCGTGGGTGATCACCCTTGACAAGTTCAAGCTGCTCGAGGACCCGAACTTCACGCCGGGCTGCAGCCTCAATCCGGTGGTCTCCTGCGGCAACATCATGAAGAGCGAGCAGGCGTCGGTCTTCGGGTTCCCGAACCCGATGCTGGGCATCGCGGCTTACGCGGTCGTGATCGGTGTCGGTATGAGTCTGCTGGGCCGGGCGCGCTTCCCGCGCTGGTACTGGCTGACGCTGAACGCGGGCACGCTCTTCGGGGTCGGTTTCTGTACGTGGCTGATGTACCAGTCGCTCTACGAGATCAACTCGCTGTGCCTGTGGTGCTGCCTGGCCTGGGTCGCCACGATCATCATGTTCTGGTACGTGACCTCGTTCAACGTCCGTAACGGCCTGCTGCCCGCGCCTTCCTGGCTGCGCACGTTCTTCAGCGAGTTCACGTGGGTGCTTCCGGTGCTGCACGTCGGCATCATCGGCATGCTGATCCTCACGCGCTGGTGGGAGTTCTGGACCAGCTGACAGCGCTGACGGTGTTGTCAGTGGGCTGACGTAGGGTTCGAAGCGTGGAGCCCGATCTGTTCACCGCAGCCGCCGAGGACCGCCAGGAGAAGGACCCTTCGACAAGTCCCCTGGCCGTCCGGATGCGCCCGCGCACCCTCGAAGAAGTAGTCGGCCAGCAGCATCTCCTGAAGCGGGGCTCGCCCCTGCGCAGGTTGGTGGGCGAGGGCGGGGGAGGACCGGCGGGACCGTCGTCGGTGTTCCTGTGGGGGCCGCCGGGCATCGGCAAGACGACCCTCGCGTACGTGGTCTCCAAGGCCACGAACAAGCGCTTCGTGGAGCTCTCCGCGATCACCGCGGGCGTGAAAGAAGTCCGCGCGGTCATCGAGGGGGCCCGCAGGGCCCTGGGCGGCCACGGCAAGGAGACCGTCCTCTTCCTGGACGAGATCCACCGCTTCAGCAAGGCCCAGCAGGACTCACTGCTCCCCGCCGTCGAGAACCGCTGGGTGACCCTGATCGCGGCGACGACCGAGAACCCGTACTTCTCGATCATCTCCCCGCTCCTGTCCCGCTCCCTCCTCCTCACGCTCGAACCGCTCACGGACGACGACCTGCGCGGCCTGCTGCGCCGGGCGCTCGCCGAGGAGCGGGGCCTGGGCGGTGCGGTGGAGCTGCCCGAGGACACCGAGGAGCATCTCCTGCGGATCTCGGGCGGCGACGCCCGGCGCGCGCTCACCGCCCTGGAGGCGGGTGCGGGCTCGGCCATCGCCAAGGGCGACAAGGAGATCACCCTCCAGACCCTGGAGGAGTCGGTCGACCGCGCGGCCGTCACGTACGACCGTGACGGCGACCAGCACTACGACGTCGCGAGCGCCCTCATCAAATCCATCCGCGGTTCGGACGTGGACGCGGCCCTGCACTATCTGGCCCGGATGATCGAGGCGGGCGAGGACCCCCGCTTCATCGCACGCCGCCTGATGATCTCCGCGAGCGAGGACATCGGCCTCGCCGACCCCACGGCGCTGCCCACGGCGGTCGCCGCCGCCCAGGCCGTCGCCATGATCGGCTTCCCGGAGGCCGCGCTCACTCTCAGCCACGCGACGATCGCCCTCGCTCTGGCCCCGAAGTCGAACGCCGCGACGATCGCCATCCAGTCCGCCCAGGCCGACGTCCGCGCGGGACTGGCCGGCCCCGTCCCGCCCCACCTGCGCGACGGTCACTACAAGGGAGCGGCCAAGCTCGGCCACGCCCAGGGCTATGTGTACCCGCACGACGTGCCGGGCGCGATCGCCGCCCAGCAGTACGCACCGGACACCGTCGCCGCCAAGCGTTACTACCAACCCACTCGCTACGGAGCCGAGGCGAGGTACGCGGACGTGGTCGAGCGGGTCCGCGAGCGCCTCAAGGGCGAGTAGCCCCACCCCGTCGCGGCCCCTCGCGGCCGTGGCGGAGGCACCCCCTGTCACCCGGTACACTTGCCCGAAGTGCTGCGTCCCGTGTCCGGTCTTGTACCGGCACCACCAGAACGGGACATCCAGCCGGAGCCCCGGACCTCACCGTCCAGGAGTCTCCAGGAGCGTCGCGCACCGTCGAAGGTGTCGCGGGCAGCCCACCACCATCCCGTCCTGCGGGAAGCGGTCGGTGGGCCACTCGCGTGCTGCACATAGTGCCCAGACCAGGGAGCGGCTGCCCGCCGGATCCAGAACCACCGGATCCGATGGGTTTCCCAGGCTGCGGATGCGACCTCCCCTAACCCTGGTGAAGCCGTATTCACATGGAACAGAGAGGTTGGTTCATGACGAACCAGTCCCGCCCCAAGGTCAAGAAGTCGCGTGCCCTCGGCATCGCGCTGACCCCGAAGGCCGTCAAGTACTTCGAGGCCCGCCCCTACCCGCCGGGTGAGCACGGCCGTGGCCGTAAGCAGAACTCGGACTACAAGGTCCGTCTGCTCGAGAAGCAGCGTCTGCGCGCGCAGTACGACATCAGCGAGAAGCAGATGGCTCGTGCCTACGACCGCGCCAAGAAGGCCGAAGGCAAGACCGGCGAGGCTCTGGTCATCGAGCTCGAGCGCCGTCTCGACGCCCTGATCCTTCGTTCGGGCATCGCCCGCACGATCTACCAGGCCCGTCAGATGGTCAGCCACGGCCACATCGAGGTCAACGGCGGCAAGGTCGACAAGCCGTCGTTCCGCGTCCGTCCCGACGACGTCGTGATGGTCCGCGAGCGCAGCCGTGAGAAGCCGCTGTTCGTGGTTTCGCGTGAGGGTGGCTTCGCCCCCGACGGCGAGATCCCGCGTTACCTCCAGGTGAACCTGAAGGCTCTGGCCTTCCGTCTGGACCGTGACCCGAACCGCAAGGAGATCCCCGTGATCTGCGACGAGCAGCTCGTCGTCGAGTACTACGCCCGCTGACCCGGACGTAGCTCTCCCTGCTTCAGCCCGTCGCCCGCCCTGCCTTCCTGGTGGGGCAGGCGGCGGGTTTTTGCATTGCCCTCGGCGCCTGCGCCCAGGGCCCGGGACACCGCCGCCTCCGCGGTCAGACGGGTCCCGGCAGCGACGCACTCCTCGTAGCCCGCGTCGCCGAGCTGCTCACGTGCCTGCGACTCGCACAGCTCGTGCGGCCCGCCGAAGTACCCGGAGCCGAACAGCGGAAGGCCCACCGACGGCCAGATACGGGACGCTGCGCCCTGCAGGACCGCGGCCTCGGCCGGGTCGCCCTCCACCGCGGTGAACAGGGCGAGCAGCTCGATCGCGAGCACCGTGCCGAGCAGATCGTG
The DNA here is from genome assembly GCF_042795295.1 of Streptomyces sp. NPDC056486. Taxonomy (NCBI): domain Bacteria; kingdom Bacillati; phylum Actinomycetota; class Actinomycetes; order Kitasatosporales; family Streptomycetaceae; genus Streptomyces; species Streptomyces sp. NPDC056486. The sequence continues at coordinate 15,155 of NZ_JBHTSF010000058.1, read as the reverse complement.
GAAGGCGTGGTCCAGGGCAAGGCACCGCATGACCAGCTCACGGGCGGACGCGGCCTCACCGCGCGTCCAGGCCGCGAAGCCGAGCACATAGAGGGCGTAGGCGAGAGTCCAGCGCTCGCCGTGGTCCTCGCAGACCTGGCGAACGTCCTCGCAGAGCACGACCGCGTCGGCGAGCTCGCCGCGGAAGGCGAGGGCCATCGCCAGCTCGACCTGGCCCATCAGGACGTTGCTGTTGAGCTCGCCGATCTCGTGGTACTGGTCGAGGGCCGAGCGCAGCAGGGTCTCGGCGCGCGGCATGTCGTCGGCCAGGAGCGCGAGGCAGCCGATGCGGTGCACGGCGTACGCGGTCGCGATGGCGCTGCCCGTGCGTTCCGCCTCGTCCTTGCACTCCTGCAGCGCGGCAAGCGCGGCGACCGTGTCGCCCTGCAGGACCGCGACGTAGCCGAGCACCCACAGCGCCTTGAGCCGGGAGTCGTCGTGGCCGCCGTCCAGTTCGAGGGCGCGGTCGAGCCAGTGCCGGCCCTCCGCGAGCCGCCCGCAGCCGACCCAGTAGAACCACAGGCTGCCCGCCAGATACTGGCCCAGATGTGTCTCGTCCGGCTCGGTCAGGCAGTACTCGAGAGCGCCCCGCAGATTGGGCAGTTCCAGGTCGACGAGTTCGGCGACCCGCGCCTGGCGCGGCGAGAACCAGTCCAGCTCGCACCAGGTGGCGAGCCCCATGTACCAGTCGCGGTGCCTGCGCCGCATCCGTGCGGCGTCGCCGGACGCCTCCAGCCAGTCGGCGCCGTACGCCCGGACCGTGTCGAGCATGCGGTAGCGGACACCCGTCGGTCCTTCCTCGCGGGTCACGACGGACTGGGCGAGCAACTCACCGAGTACGTCGAGCACGTCGTCGGCGTGCAGGCCGTCCCCACTGCAGATGTACTCGGCCGCCTCCAGGTCGAAGGGGCCGCAGAACACCGAGAGCCGCGACCACAGCAGACGCTCGCCCGCCGTGCACAGCTCATGGCTCCAGCCGATGGCCGTACGCAGGGTCTGATGCCGCGGCGGCACATCGCGCCTGGTCCCGGTGAGCAGCGCGAAACGGTCGTCGAGCCGGGAAAGCAGCTGCGCGGGCGAAAGCGCCCGCAGCCGCCCCGCCGCCAGCTCGACGGCCAGCGGGATCCCGTCGAGGCGGCGGCAGAGCTCCGCCACGTCGGCTTCGTTCCGCTCGTCAAGGGCGAACCCCGAAAGCCCCGCGGCCGCACGGTCGGCGAACAGCGCGGTCGCGTCGGGTGTGGGCAGCGGCGCGAGCGGGAAGATCCGCTCGCCCCCGGTGTCGAGGGGCCTGCGCCCCACCGCGAGCACGCGGAGCCCGGGGGAGCGGAGCAGCAGATCCCCCACAAGGGAGGCGCACGCATCCACCAGGTGTTCGAACCCGTCGACGACGAGGAGGACTTCGCGCTCCGCGAGATGCTCGATGAGCACCTTGCGCGGTGTGCGGTGCGTGTGATCCGTCAGGCGCAGCGCGTCGGCGACCGCGTGTTCCACCAGATCCGGGTCACGAACCGCCGCGAGCTCCACCAGCCAGGCGCCGTCCCGCGGCGCGGCGTCGGAGGCGGCCCGGACGGCGAGACGCGACTTCCCGACGCCGCCGACACCGGTCACCGTGACAAGACGTCCGGCCTCCAACGCGGCGGCGAGAGAGGCGAGTTCGTCGGTACGTCCGACGAAGGCGTTGAGCTCCAGAGGGAGATTGCCGGGTCTCGGCGGCTGTACGGAGGAGCTGTGCCGGTGGTCGCCCGTGCGCTGATCGCGTCGCATGATCTACGGAGCGTACCCATGCGTAAGCACTCCGTACAATCACTTGAGGCAACTCCCTTGGTCCGACGCGGTAATGCGGTGCGGAGCCTTGGCCCCGGCGCGATAGGGTCGGGTGACGACTTTTCGATGTTCAGGGCCGATGTTCAGGGAGCGGTGCACAGTGTCGGGTGGAGAGGTGGCCGGGATCCTGGTGGCCGTCTTCTGGGCGATCCTGGTCTCCTTCCTGGCCGTGGCGCTGGTGAGGCTGGCGCAGACGCTCAAGGCGACCACCAAGCTCGTCGCGGATGTGACCGAGCAGGCCGTCCCGCTCCTCGCGGACGCCTCCAGCGCGGTGCGCTCCGCGCAGACCCAGATCGACCGGGTCGACGCCATCGCCTCCGACGTACAAGAAGTCACGTCGAACGCATCTGCGCTCTCCTCGACGGTGGCCTCCACCTTCGGCGGGCCCCTCGTCAAGGTCGCGGCGTTCGGTTACGGGGTGCGCAGGGCCCTGGGCCGCAAGGCAGGACCCGAATCAACCAATGTGCCCCCGGCGCCCGCCCGACGTACCGTGATCGTGGGGCGCACTCTCCCCTCAGCGCGGCGGCGGGGCAAGCGGAAGAAGGACTGACGCAGCGATGTTCCGCCGTACGTTCTGGTTCACCGCGGGCGCCGCTGCCGGTGTGTGGGCCACCACCAAGGTCAACCGCAAGATCAAGCAACTGACCCCCGAAAGCCTCGCGGCGCAGGCCGCGAACAAGGCGGTCGAGGCGGGTCACAAGCTCAAGGACTTCGCTCTCGACGTCCGCGACGGCATGGCCCAGCGCGAGGCCGAACTGGGTGAGGCCCTCGGCCTCGACGCCCCGGTCGACCCCGAACTCCCCGGGCCGCGCCGTGTGGTCGTGGCCATCGAGAACGGCAAGACCAGCAAGACCGACAAGAACAAGCAGGGCAAGTACCTCTCGAAGTCGAAGTACTCGTACAACCGGAATGAGGACCACTGATGGAGTCGGCCGAGATTCGCCGCCGCTGGCTGAGCTTCTTCGAGGAGCGCGGGCACACCGTCGTCCCTTCGGCGTCGCTCATCGCGGACGACCCGACTCTGCTCCTCGTCCCCGCCGGCATGGTGCCCTTCAAGCCCTACTTCCTGGGTGAGGTCAAGCCGCCGTTCTCGCGCGCCACGAGCGTGCAGAAGTGCGTGCGTACGCCCGACATCGAAGAGGTCGGCAAGACCACGCGCCACGGCACGTTCTTCCAGATGTGCGGCAACTTCTCCTTCGGGGACTACTTCAAGGAAGGCGCCATCACGTACGCCTGGGAGCTGCTCACCAGCTCCGTGGCGGACGGTGGCTTCGGCCTCGACCCCGAGCGCCTCTGGGTGACGGTCTACCTCGACGACGACGAGGCCGAGACCATCTGGCGCGAGAAGGTGGGTGTCCCCGCCGAGCGCATCCAGCGCCTGGGCAAGAAGGACAACTACTGGTCCATGGGCGTCCCCGGACCCTGCGGCCCCTGCTCCGAGATCAACTACGACCGCGGCCCCGAGTTCGGTGTCGAGGGCGGCCCCGCCGTCAACGACGAGCGCTACGTGGAGATCTGGAACCTGGTCTTCATGCAGTACGAGCGCGGCGAGGGCACCTCGAAGGAAGACTTCGAGATCCTCGGCGACCTGCCCAGCCAGAACATCGACACCGGCCTCGGTCTCGAGCGTCTCGCCATGATCCTGCAGGGCGTGCAGAACATGTACGAGACGGACACCCTGCGCGTCGTCATGGACAAGGCCACCGAGCTGACCGGCGTGCGGTACGGCGCCGAGCAGGGCTCGGACGTCTCCCTGCGCGTGGTCGCCGACCACATGCGTACGTCCGTGATGCTCATCGGTGACGGTGTCACGCCGGGCAACGAAGGCCGTGGCTATGTGCTGCGCCGCATCATGCGCCGCGCCATCCGCAACATGCGCCTGATGGGTGCCACGGGCCCGGTCGCCCTCGAACTCGTCGACACGGTCATCGAGTCGATGGGCGAGCAGTACCCCGAGCTCCGGACCGACCGCAAGCGCATCGAGACCGTCGCGCTCGCCGAAGAGGCCGCCTTCCTCAAGGCGCTCAAGGGCGGCACGAACATCCTCGACACCGCCGTCACCGAGACCAAGACCGCCGGTGGCAAGGTCCTCTCCGGCGACAAGGCGTTCCTGCTGCACGACACGTGGGGCTTCCCGATCGACCTCACCCTGGAGATGGCCGCCGAACAGGGCCTCTCCGTGGACGAGGACGGCTTCAGGCGCCTGATGAAGGAGCAGCGGGAGCGGGCCAAGGCCGACGCGCAGGCCAAGAAGACCGGCCACGCCGATCTGCACGCCTACCGCGAGATCGCCGACAGCTCCGGCGCCACGGACTTCACCGGCTACACCCTCACCGAGAACGAGGCCGTGATCGTCGGCCTCCTGGTCAACGGCGCATCGTCCCCCGCCGCCCGCGAGGGCGACGAGGTCGAGGTCGTCCTCGACCGCACCCCCTTCTACGCCGAGGGCGGCGGCCAGATCGCCGACTCCGGCCGGATCCGCCTCGACAACGGCGCGGTCGTCGAGATCCGTGACGTGCAGAAGCCGGTCCCCGGAGTGCACGTCCACAAGGGTGTCGTCCAGGTCGGCGAGATCACCGTCGGCGACCAGGTCTGGGCCTCGATCGACGTGCACCGCCGTCGCGCCATCGCCCGCGCCCACTCCGCCACGCACCTCACGCACCAGGCGCTGCGCGACGCGCTCGGCCCGACGGCCGCCCAGGCCGGTTCCGAGAACCAGCCCGGCCGCTTCCGCTTCGACTTCGGCTCCCCGTCGGCCGTGCCCACGGCCGTCATGACGGACGTCGAGCAGAAGATCAACGAAGTACTCGCACATGAGCTCGACGTACAGGCCGAGGTCATGTCGATCGACGAGGCCAAGAAGCAGGGCGCCATCGCCGAGTTCGGCGAGAAGTACGGCGAGCGGGTGCGCGTGGTCACCATCGGCGACTTCTCCAAGGAGCTGTGCGGCGGCACGCACGTGCACAACACCGCCCAGCTGGGCCTGGTGAAGCTGCTCGGCGAATCGTCCATCGGTTCGGGCGTGCGCCGCATCGAGGCCTTGGTCGGCGTCGACGCGTACAACTTCCTGGCCAAGGAGCACACGGTGGTCGCCCAGCTCCAGGAGCTGGTCAAGGGCCGTTCCGAGGAGTTGCCTGACAAGGTCTCCGCCATGCTCGGCAAGCTGAAGGACGCCGAGAAGGAGATCGAGAAGTTCCGCGCGGAGAAGGTCCTTGCGGCCGCCGCCGGTCTTGTCGACCAGGCCAAGGACGTACGAGGCGTCGCTCTCGTCACCGGTCAGGTGCCTGACGGCACGGGCGCCGACGACCTGCGCAAGCTGGTCCTCGACGTACGCCACCGCATCCCCGGCGACCGTCCGGCCGTGGTGGCCCTGTTCACGACGGCCAATGGCCGCCCGCTGACGGTCATCGCCACGAACGAAGCCGCCCGTGAGCGCGGTCTCAAGGCCGGTGACCTCGTCCGTACGGCCGCCAAGACTCTCGGTGGCGGTGGCGGCGGCAAGCCGGACGTCGCCCAGGGCGGCGGTCAGAACGCCGCGGCCATCGGCGACGCCATGGCCGCCGTCGAGCGCCTCGTGGCAGAGACGGCCTGATGTCTGAAGGAATGCGCAGGGGCCGGCGTCTGGCCATCGACGTCGGCGATGCCCGGATCGGGGTCGCCTCGTGCGACCCCGACGGGATCCTCGCCACTCCGGTGGAGACGGTGCCCGGCCGCGACGTCCCGGCCGCGCACCGCCGTCTGAAGCAGCTCGTCGACGAGTACGAACCGATCGAGATCGTCGTCGGACTTCCTCGCTCCCTCAACGGGGGCGAGGGCCCGGCGGCCGTCAAGGTCCGCGCGTTCGTCCAGGAACTCGCCCGCTCGGTGGCCCCCATTTCGGTGAGGCTCGTGGACGAGAGGATGACCACAGTGACGGCCAGTCAGGGACTGCGCGCCTCGGGCGTGAAGTCCAAAAAGGGCAGGTCTGTCATCGATCAGGCGGCGGCCGTCATCATCCTGCAGCAGGCCCTGGAGTCCGAACGGGCGTCAGGTAGTGCTCCGGGCGAGGGCGTCGAAGTGGTCATCTGATCGCGATACGGTAACGTTCCGCGCGATACGGCGGTGTTCGAACAGCTGCCGCACAGCAGCAAGAGGCGGAACGGTTGCCCGACCACTCAGACGGCGGCCCCGCCTCGCGGCGTGTAGGGGATCGATGACTGAGTATGGCCGGGGCCCAGGCTCCGAACCGTGGCATCCCGAGGACCCGTTGTACGGGGACGGCGGATGGGGAGGACAGCAGGCCTCCGACGGCCCGTCCTCCTACGGCGGCCAGGGGCAGTACTACCCTCAGCAGCCGCAGCACCCTCAGCAGCACGCGCAGTACGACGACTGGAGCACGGGCGCACAGCAGGCTTACGGTCAGCAGCAGTACGGCGGACCTGTCGGTCAGCAGCAGTACAACGGCAACCCGGAACAGCAGTACAACGGTGGTCCGGAGCAGCAGTACAACGGCAGCCCGGAGCAGCAGTACGGCGGAGGTCAGGAGCAGCCGTACAACGGCGGCCACGATCAGCAGTACAACGGCGGCTGGGACACCGGCCACCAGGGCCAGGTCCCGTACGCCGCCGACCCGTCGGACCCCTACGGCAACCAGCCCGGCGGCTACGGCGCGGAGAGCCCGGACTATTACGGCACCCCCGACGCGTACCCCCCGCCGGAGCCGCCGTCCCGTCGCCGTCCCGAACCCGAGCCGCAGCAGGACTGGGATCCGGGTCCGGACCAGGGCGAGCACGCCTTCTTCTCCGGCGCGGATGATGACGAGGACGAGGACGACGACGATTCGCCGGGGCGCCGTGGTGGCCGCGGGGACCGTCGAGGCGGACGGGGCGGCAAGAAACCGAAGAAGCGCAGGAGTGGCTGCGCTTGCCTGGTCGTGACGCTGGTCTTCGGCGGCGGTCTCGGCGGGGTCGGCTATTTCGGCTATCAGTTCTACCAGGACCGATTCGGTACGGCCCCGGATTTCGCGGGCGAAGGCACCGGAACTGCCACCGTGGACATCCCCAAGGACTCCGGCGGGTATGTGATCGGCCAGAAACTGAAGGAAGCCGGAGTCGTCAAGAGCGTGGATGCTTTTGTCTCCGCGCAGGCGCAGAACTCCGATGGTAATTCCATTCAGGCAGGCGTCTATACCCTGAAGAAACAGATGTCGGCCAAGAGTGCCGTAGAGCTGATGCTCAGCCCGAAGAGCCGCAATAACCTCATCATTCCCGAAGGTAAGCGGAACTCGTGGGTCTACAAGCAGATCGATACGCGCCTCAAGCTCGAAAAGGGCACGACCGAGGGTGTCGCCAAGAAGGAATGGAAGACGCTCGGACTTCCTGACTGGGCGAACACCAACAAGGACATCAAGGATCCGCTCGAGGGATTCCTTTACCCCTCCAGCTATCCGGTCGCCAAGGGCCAGAAGCCTGAGGTCGTCCTCAAGAACATGGTTTCTCACTCCGCAGAGAAGTACGACGAGTTGGGCCTCAAGTCGAAGGCCGCCGAGCTGAACCTGAAGGATCCGCTGCAGGTACTCACGGTGGCGAGCCTGGTCCAGGCGGAAGGCAAGTACAAGCACGACTTCGAAAAGGTCGCGACGGTCGTCTACAACCGCCTCAAGCCCAACAACACCGAGACCTACGGACTCCTTGACTTCGACTCGACGGTGAACTACGCCAAGGCGGAAAGCACCCTGGACACCGGCACGGTCGACGATCTGCGCAAGTTCAACGACCCGTACAACACGTACAAGATCAAGGGCCTGCCCCCCGGGCCGATCGGGAACCCCGGAGACGAGGCGCTCAAGTCCGCGCTCAGCCCGGCCAAGGGGAACTGGTACTACTTCGTCTCCATCAACGCGGACAAAACACTGTTCGCCGAGACGAACGAGCAGCACGAGCAGAACCGTAAGAAGTACCGCGAGGAACAGAAGAATCCCGGCTGATGAGTACAACGCGCCGAGCCGCAGTCCTAGGCTCACCCATCGCCCACTCCCTCTCCCCGGTGCTGCACCGCGCCGCATACGGGGAGCTGGGCCTGGCCGACCGGACGTATGACCTGTTCGATGTCGACGAGGCGGCCCTGCCCGGCTTCCTGAAGAGTCTCGGGCCCGAGTGGGCCGGGCTCTCGCTGACGATGCCGCTCAAGCGCGCGGTGATCCCGCTGCTCGACGAGATCAGCGAGACGGCCGCCTCCGTCGAGGCGGTCAACACCGTCGTCTTCAGGGACGACGGTCGTCGCGTCGGCGACAACACAGACATCCCCGGCATGGTCGCCGCCCTGCGCGAACGCGGCATCGAGCAGGTCGAGTCGGCCGCGATCCTCGGCGCGGGCGCCACCGCGTCGTCCGCGCTCGCCGCGCTGGCGCGGATCTGCACGGGCGAGGTCGTCGCGTACGTACGCAGCGAGGCGCGCGCAGCCGAGATGCGGCAGTGGGGAGAGCGGCTCGGCGTGGAGGTGCGGACGGCGGACTGGGCGGACGCCGAGCGCGCGCTGAGCGCGCCGCTGGTGATCGCCACGACGCCCGCGGGCGCGACCGACGCACTGTCGGCCGCCGTGCCGGAGCGGCCCGCGACCCTCTTCGACGTCCTGTACGACCCGTGGCCCACCGCTCTGGCGGCCCGCTGGTCGATGTACGGCGGGGCCGTCGTCAGCGGGCTCGACCTGCTCGTGCACCAGGCCGTGCTGCAGGTCGAGCAGATGACCGGGCACACATCCGCGCCGCTGGCCGCGATGCGCAAGGCCGGGGAGCACGCGCTGGCCGCGCGCCAGGACTGACCCCGAGCCGTCCGCTTTCTGGACCGGAGGCCGGGCCCCGACCCCCGACGTGGGAGGATCAGGGTGGCGGGCCAGGGCCGCGCACCCGGTCGCGCCACGCAGTTCCAGGCGCGAGCAAGAGGAGCACCGTTGAGCAGGTTGCGTTGGCTGACCGCGGGAGAGTCCCACGGACCCGCACTTGTCGCGACGCTGGAGGGTCTTCCCGCCGGCGTGCCGATCACCACGGAGATGGTGGCGGACCACCTGGCCCGGCGGCGCCTCGGCTATGGGCGCGGCGCGCGCATGAAGTTCGAGCGCGACGAGATCACCTTCCTGGGCGGCGTCCGGCACGGCCTGAGCATGGGCTCGCCGATCGCGATCATGGTGGGCAACACCGAGTGGCCCAAGTGGGAACAGGTCATGGCGGCCGACCCGGTCGATCCGGAGATCCTCGCCGACCTGGCCCGCAACGCCCCGCTGACCCGGCCCCGGCCCGGCCACGCCGACCTCGCGGGCATGCAGAAGTACGGCTTCGACGAGGCCCGGCCGATCCTGGAGCGTGCCTCGGCCCGCGAGACCGCGGCGCGCGTCGCGCTCGGCGCGGTCGCCCGCTCGTACCTGAAGGAGACGGCCGGGATCGAGATCGTCAGCCACGTCACGGAGCTGGCGGCGGCGAAGGCGCCCTACGGCGTCTACCCGACCCCGGCCGACGTCGAGAAGCTCGACGCCGACCCGGTGCGCTGCCTCGACGCGGACGCGAGCAAGGCGATGGTCGCCGAGATCGACCAGGCCCACAAGGACGGCGACACCCTGGGGGGTGTGGTCGAGGTCCTGGCCTACGGCGTGCCCGTCGGGCTCGGGTCGCACGTCCACTGGGACCGGCGGCTCGACGCGCGGCTCGCCGCCGCGCTCATGGGCATCCAGGCCATCAAGGGCGTCGAGGTCGGCGACGGCTTCGACCTCGCGCGGGTGCCGGGCTCCAAGGCGCACGACGAGATTGTTTCCACGGATGACGGCATCCGGCGCACCTCAGGGCGCTCCGGCGGCACCGAGGGCGGCCTGACCACCGGTGAACTGCTGCGCGTGCGCGCCGCGATGAAGCCCATCGCGACCGTGCCGCGCGCACTCGCCACCATCGACGTCGCCACCGGCGAGGCCACCAAGGCCCACCACCAGCGCTCCGACGTGTGTGCGGTCCCGGCCGCCGGCATCGTCGCCGAGGCGATGGTCGCGCTGACCCTGGCAGACGCCGTCGCCGAGAAGTTCGGCGGCGACAGCGTGCCCGAGACCCGGCGGAACGTGACGTCGTACCTCGAGAACCTCCAGATCCGGTGACCGGCCCGCAGATCGTTCTGGTCGGGCCGATGGGCGTGGGCAAGTCGACGGTGGGCGCGCTGCTCGCCGAGCGCCTCGGCACCGTCTACCGGGACACCGACGCCGACATCGTTCTCGTACAGGGCCGGGAGATTTCTGACATCTTCCTGGACGAGGGTGAGACGCACTTCCGCGACCTGGAGCGGGCGGCCGTCCGCACGGCGCTCGCCGAGCACGAGGGGATCCTCGCTCTCGGCGGGGGCGCGATCCTCGACGAGTCGACCCGCGCGCTCCTCGCCCCGCACCCCGTCGTCTATCTGTCGATGGACGTCGAGGAGGCGGTCAAGCGCACCGGCCTGAACGTCGCGCGCCCGCTGCTCGCGGTCAACCCGCGCAAGCAGTGGCGCGAACTGATGGACGCTCGCCGCCAGTTCTACGCCGAAGTCGCCCGCGCTGTCGTCGCCACCGATGACCGCACCCCCGAAGAGGTCACCCAAGCGGTCCTCGACGCACTGGAGTTGAAGGAAGCATGACGGAGATTTCGGGGCAGGCGCCCACTCGCATCCAGGTCGGCGGCACTGCGGGCACCGAGCCGTACGAGGTGCTCGTCGGACGGCAGCTCCTCGGCGAGCTGCCCGGCCTGATCGGCGAGCGGACCAAGCGCGTCGCGATCATCCACCCGGAGGCGCTCGCCGAGACCGGCGACGCACTGCGCCAGGACCTGGCCGACCAGGAGTTCGAGGTCGTCGCCATCCAGGTGCCGAACGCGGAGGAGGCCAAGACCGCCGAGGTCGCCGCGTACTGCTGGAAGGCCCTTGGCCAGTCCGGCTTCACCCGCAGCGACATCATCATCGGTGTCGGCGGCGGAGCCACCACGGACCTCGCCGGGTTCGTGGCCGCGACCTGGCTGCGCGGGGTCCGCTGGATCGCCGTTCCGACCACCGTGCTCGGCATGGTGGACGCGGCGGTCGGCGGCAAGACCGGTATCAATACCGCCGAGGGCAAGAACCTGGTGGGCTCCTTCCACCCGCCCACCGGTGTGCTGTGCGACCTGGCCGCGCTCGACTCGCTGCCGGTCAACGACTTCGTGTCGGGCCTCGCGGAGATCATCAAGGCCGGCTTCATCGCCGACCCGGCGATCCTCGAACTGATCGAGGAGGACCCGCAGGCGGCGCGCAGCCCGCAGGGCCGGCATACCGCCGAGCTGATCGAGCGCTCCATCAAGGTCAAGGCCGAGGTCGTCTCCGGCGACCTCAAGGAGTCGGGCCTGCGCGAGATCCTGAACTACGGCCACACCCTCGCTCACGCCATCGAGAAGAACGAGCGCTACAAGTGGCGGCACGGCGCCGCCGTCTCCGTGGGCATGGCCTTCGCGGCCGAACTCGGCCGCCTCGCCGGACGTCTTGACGACGCGACCGCCGACCGGCACCGCGCCGTCCTGGAGTCGGTGGGCCTCCCCTTGAGCTACCGCTACGACCAGTGGCCCAAGCTCCTGGAGACCATGAAGGTCGACAAGAAGTCCCGCGGTGACCTGCTGCGCTTCATCGTCCTCGACGGCCTCGGCAAGCCGACCGTCCTGGAGGGCCCCGACCCCGCGGTGCTGCTCGCCGCGTACGGCGAAGTGGCGAAGTAGCGCTCAAGGAGCGCCGAATCGGCCCATCGGAACAAGCCACGGGCACCCTGCGGCCTCCCCGGCCGTTCACACAACGTCGGCCGGGGGCGGTACCGTTCGGTAACGGGTGGCCCCGGCCGCCGCCCGACCAGCGTCAGTCGCACGAGACGGAGTGGCACCGGATGCAGCACGCAGTGGGGTCTCCGCTGCCGCCGCCCCATCAGCCGGGGCACGGACCAGCCACCGGCTGGTCCCCGGCCGCACACCACCCGAGCGGTCCGCCGCCGGGTGCCGCGCCGGGCGGCCCACCGCCTCCCGCGCCGGGCTTCGCCGGCGCCCCGCACCCCCCGGGCACGGCCCCTCATCCGCAGGGCCCCGGCCCCCATCCGCAGGGACCGGCCGTGCACCCGCACGCCCCGGTGCCGGGAGCCCCTCAGCACCACCACGTGCCCGGTGCCCCCGTGCCCCCGACCCCGGACACGACGGGCCACATCCAGCTCCCGCCCGGCGGCCCCGTCGCCATGCCGAGCCCCCCGCCCGGCACGGCCCAGTCGGACAGCGGCGCCACCACCCTCGCGGTCCTTCTGATCGGCCCCGCGGGCGCGGGCAAGACGAGCGTCGCCAAGTTCTGGGCGGAGCACCGCCGGGTGCCGACCGCCCACATCAGCCTCGACGACGTACGCGAATGGGTGCGCTCGGGGTTCGCGGACCCCCAGTCCGGCTGGAACGACCACTCCGAGGCGCAGTACCGCCTGGCGCGCCGCACCTGCGGCTTCGCCGCACGGAACTTCCTGGCCAACGGCATCTCGTGCATCCTCGACGACGCGGTCTTCCCCGACCGCCCGGTCGTCGGCCTCGGCGGCTGGAAGCGCCACGTGGGTCCGGGGCTGCTGCCGGTCGTCCTGCTGCCCGGTCTGGAGATCGTCCTGGAGCGCAACGCCGAGCGCAGCGGAAATCGCCGCCTCACGGACGAGGAAGTGGCCCGCATCCACGGCCGTATGGCCGGCTGGTACGGATCGGGACTGCCCATCATCGACAACTCCCAGCTGGACGTGCCCGCTACCGCCCGCGTCCTGGACGACGTGCTCGCACGCTCCATCGCGAGCCCGCCGCAGTGGTAGGTCCGTCCGCGGCCATAGGCCCCCAGGAAAGCCCTGGGCCCCTCGGTCGGACGCGCTGAACCGGCCGTCCCGCGCCGCCGCTCATAGGCTCGTCCCATGTCAGAGGTGTACGCGGCCCGCCGTGAGCGGCTGAGGGAGCGCTGTGCCGCGGGTGGCAGCGCGTCGGCGTTGGTGTCCCGTCCCGCCAACGTGCGGTATCTCGCGGGAGCGGCGCCGCACGGCTCCGTGCTCCTGCTGGGCAGCAGCGAGGATCTGCTGCTGTGCGGCGGTCCGCTCGGTGACGAGCAGGGCGAGGGGCGGCCCGACGCAGGACTGAGGGTGCAGTTGCTCGACGCGTCAAGCGGGGATCCCGCCGTCGCGGGGGCCGATCTCGCGGCAGCGCAGGGCGCCGACTCGCTGGCCATCGAGGAGCACGACCTCACGGTCGCCCGGCATCGCGCCCTTGGTTCCGTCGCGCCGCGGCTGCGGCTCGCGGACCTCGGGGGAGCGGTCGAACAACTGCGCCTCGTCAAGGACGAGGAGGAGATCTCCTGTCTGCGGATCGGCTCCGAGATCGCTGACCAGGCACTCGGTGAGCTGCTCGAATCCATTCTGGTGGGGCGTACGGAACGCCATCTCGCCCTGGAACTCGAGCGCCGTCTCGTCGACCACGGGGCGGACGGGCCCGCCTTCCCGACCTCCGTCGGCACCGGGCCGAACTCCGGCCGCGGCGCTCACCGGCCGTCGGACCGTCGGGTGGAGGAAGGAGATTTCCTCTCCGTGTGCCTGGGGGCCAGCTATCGCGGCTACCGTTGTGAGATCGGACGTACGTTCGTCATCGGTACGTCTCCCGCGGACTGGCAGATCGAGCTCTACGACCTCGTCTTCGCCGCTCAGCGGGCCGGCAGGGAGGCTCTCGCACCGGGTGCCGCCTACCGTGACATCGACCGCGCGGCACGCCACGTACTGGACTCCGCAGGGTATGCGGACGGTCTCCCTGCGTTGATGGGACATGGTGTGGGGCTCGAAATCGACGAGGACCCGCAGTTGGCGCCCGCGGCCATGGGTAAACTGGACGCTTGCGTGCCGGTCACCGTCGAACCGGGGGTTCACATCCCGGGACGGGGTGGTGTCCGGATCGATGACACGCTCGTCGTGCGCCCCGAGGCGGACGGCGGACCCGAGCTACTCACCATCACGACCAAGGAGCTGCTCGCGCTCTAGCTTTCAGAGCTGTGCGCGTGCGCCGGGGTCGTCCACGTCAGTCCAGGAGATTCCGCAACCGTGGCTTCCACGAACGACCTCAAGAACGGCCTGGTGCTCAAGCTCGACGGGGGCCAGCTCTGGTCCGTCGTCGAGTTCCAGCACGTCAAGCCCGGCAAGGGCCCCGCCTTTGTGCGCACCAAGCTCAAGAACGTGCTGTCCGGCAAGGTCGTCGACAAGACCTTCAACGCCGGCGTCAAGGTCGACACGGCGACGATCGACAAGCGCGACATGCAGTTCTCCTACATGGACGGCGACTACTTCGTCTTCATGGACATGGAGACGTACGACCAGCTGCACGTCGACCGCAAGTCCGTCGGTGACGCCGCCAACTTCCTGATCGAGGGCTTCACGGCCTCCGTCGCGCAGCACGAGGGTTCAGTGCTCTTCGTCGAGCTGCCCGCCGCCGTCGAGCTGGTCATCCAGGAGACCGAGCCCGGCGTCCAGGGCGACCGCTCCACCGGCGGCACCAAGCCCGCGACGCTGGAGACCGGCCACCAGATCAACGTGCCGCTCTTCATCACCACGGGCGAGAAGATCAAGGTCGACACCCGTGACAGCGGCTACCTCGGCCGGGTGAACAGCTAACCGTGGCTGCTCGTAATACGGCCCGCAAGCGCGCCTTCCAGATCCTCTTCGAGGCCGACCAGCGTGGTGCCGACGTGGTGACGGTCCTCGCGGACTGGGTGCGTCACTCGCGGTCCGACACCCGGCAGCCGCCGGTGAGCGAGTTCACGATGGAACTGGTCGAGGGGTACGCGGAGCACGCGCGCCACATCGACGAGCTGATCTCCCAGTACGCCGTCGGGTGGACCCTGGACAGGATGCCGGTCGTCGACCGCAACATCCTGCGGCTCGGTGCCTACGAGCTGATCTGGGTCGACGCGACGCCTGACGCCGTGGTGCTCGACGAGTCCGTACAGCTCGCCAAGGAGTTCTCCACGGATGACTCGCCGTCCTTCGTGAACGGACTGCTCGGCCGCTTCAAGGACCTGAAGCCGACCCTGCGCCGCGACGAGGCGTAAGGCCGCGACAACGCGAGGCGCAAGCCTCCTATGCCGCTCAGAGGGCCCGCAGCGACGCGCTGCGGGCCCTCTGGCGTTCCCTGGGGCTCATGGGGCCCCTGGGCCCTCGCAAGCATCCTGACGCCCAGCGGCGGCCGGCTGCGGGTCGCCGGCATCGACCCCTCCCGCGAGCGGACCCGGCTCGCCCGGCGCATCGGGGTG